>NZ_BAABKN010000032.1:0-161046 GCF_039543845.1 Nocardioides endophyticus
GGACAGGCCCGCCGGCTTGCCTGCACGGGTCGGATCATCCCCGTCGTCCTCGACGGCGACTCCCAGGTCCTTGATGTGGGCCGTGTCCGCCGGCTCTTCACCAAGGCCCAGCTGACCGCGATGACCCTCCGCGACCGCGGCTGTGTCGCCGACGGCTGCGACTGGCCACCCTGGCTCTGCCACGCACACCACTGGCAGCGATGGGCCGACGGAGGACCCACCGACCTCACCAACGGCGGACTCCTCTGCCCGAGACACCACGCCAGAGCACACGACCCCACCTACGAGACGACCCATCACCCCAGCGGCAGGGTCAGCTTCCACCGACGACCCTAGGCCGACGATTGCTCAACCCGCGAAGCGCGGCCTACGCAACCAGTTGAGGGTGCGCAGCGGTGACTGCACGCTCCGATATCGCCACGCGAGCGCGAGCGCTGCCAGGGGATGCTTGAATCCCCACCGATGGTCAGACAGCACGCGCGCGATCAACGCACGGTGCAACTCGGCGTGGAGGCCGCCGTTGTGGATGCCGTCGAGGTTCCGCAACTGGTCCTCGACCACGTGAATCGGCTGGCCCCGAGAGCTCTCCCAGAGATTCAGCCGTGCCGTGCTCTGTGCACGCGACCAGGCCACGTGCGCCAGCTGCTCCCGGATCTCGGCGCGCAGTTCGTCGGGCCACTGGTCGAAGAAGTGCAGGAGCGCGTCGTCGTGCCAGCCGTCGTTCTCCAGGAAGCTGATGCTGACGCAGTTGGGCGCGTAGAGCTCCGACGACTCGTCGAGTCCCGGGTTCAGTGCGCGAGCGATCCTCAGACCGAGATCGGCTCTGCCGTCGCGATAGGCGCCGATCGCGACGTCCGCGGCGCGTGCGCAGATCGCCATGGGAGCGGCCTCGCCGTACTTCCACTCCACAGCATCGACGACCGACTGGATCTCGGGCACCTCGGTGATCAGGTGCTGCACGAGCCGGTCATCCCCGGTGAGCTCTCGCGGCGGAGCAGGTGTGCGGTGAGGATCCCCGTTCCAGTACGTCGGGCGCCAGTAGTAGAGCGCCTCCGGGTTCGCGGGCCAGCGCTCACCGGGCATCTCGGGATGGGTCCAGTCGACGTCGGCGTCGAACGGCCGCCACCCGGGATCGAGGAGTTCGCCTGCCAGCGGGCGGCGGACCTTCCGGCGGAACCCGCCGTCCATCGCCCCGGTGCGACGGTAGCGCTGCTGTGCCTCGACGAGACTGATCCCGTTGGCGCCGTCGGGGCTCATCGGCCACCGCAGCTGGGTGCCGTCGTCCTCCCAGAAGCAGACGGGACACAGCTCGTAGGCGCCCGGCCCGTCGGGAAGGGTCAGGTGCCCGCAGCACGGGCACGGCCACCTCGAGGTCACCGGCGCAAGCATGCCCCGCGCCGCCGCCGCGGTCGAACCAATTGCCCGCACGCGGCCTAGCTGGGGCCGTCCTCGGCGGGCGCCCGCTTCTCGTCCTGCCGCCGGCGCCGCCGGATCTCGGCGCGGGCGAAGACGAACGTCAGCATGACCGGCCAGATGTAGTGCGCGACGTCGAGGACCTGCTCGACCCAGCCGGGTGCCGACCACGAAGGCGGGTCGGGGAAGGGG
Source organism: Nocardioides endophyticus (assembly GCF_039543845.1). Classification (NCBI taxonomy): domain Bacteria; kingdom Bacillati; phylum Actinomycetota; class Actinomycetes; order Propionibacteriales; family Nocardioidaceae; genus Nocardioides; species Nocardioides endophyticus. Next base: position 1,606 of record NZ_BAABKN010000032.1, read on the forward strand.
AGGGACGGCAGGTCGGACCGGGGCAGGGAGGGCAGGTCAGGGGACGGGATCGACGGCAGGTCGATCGGCAACGAGAAGACGAAGCAGGCCAGGCAGCGACGCCACACGATCGGTACCTTGCCGACCGTCTGGAGCAGCGCGTAGCGCTCGGGGTGCGCCGAGGGTGCTGAACCGGACCTCGAGCCGACGCCGGCGGTGAGCACATCGGCCGCGGGCCGACGGGAGCATCGACTTTGGTCAGGGGTAGGTGATGCCGACCGTCTCCTCGCTCAGCTACCGCCGCGGTAGCGCTGCCACACTCGGGTTGCTCTGGTGAGCCAACCGGACCAAGGATCTTGATGGGCGCGCCGGATTCTTGTCATCCACGTGACAAATCTTGGCAAAATTCTGTGTCATTCTAGGGCCCCGTGTCAGGGGATCCCGGGCAATGTTGGTCTACTGCCACCGCGGCCACGACCATCCGCGTCGGTCGCTTCGGAAAGGCAGAATTCCTGAAGAAGTTGAAGGTCCTGATTGGCGTAGGTGCACTCGCGGCGGCCGGCCTTGCCGTGACGCCCGTCCTGGGGGCGAACGCGGCATACAGCGACTGCGCGTCCAACAGGGTGTGTGCGTGGCAGAACAACCACCACAGCGGTGACTATCTCGGCTCCAGGGCCGCTGGGCTCGGGATCGCGAACATCCAGGACGCCAGTAACGACCGGACCTCGTCCTGGGCGAACCGGACGCTGACCAACGCCCGCTGGTTCCAGTTGGCCAATGGTGGCGGGTTCTGCATCACTATGACGAACACCTCGTCGAACCCGGACCTGGCTGACTCCCAGAACGACAAGCTGACGTCCTGGGCCACCAACCGCGGCTGCTGACGAGATTGGTGAGCGACGTGCCGCAGGATCTGGTCCGGCTCGATGGTGTGTGCAGGGTGTTCGGGGAGGAGCCTGATCGTGTCGTCGCGGTCGATGACGTCACCTTGTCCTTCGGGGTGGGGGAACTGATATGCCTCCAGGGCGCGAGTGGGTCCGGCAAGTCGACCCTGCTCAACCTGGTGGCGGGCCTCGACCTGCCGGATTCGGGCACAGTGACCGTCGACGAGGAGCTCGTGTCCGCGATGTCGGAGGACCACCGTGCGGATCTGCGACTGCGGCGTGTGGGCGTCGTCTTCCAGGACGACAATCTCGTTCGCGAGCTGACAGCACTCGAGAACGTGTCGCTCCCCCTCTTGGCCAGAGGGCTCTCGTCCAGGGAGGCCCGCGAACTGTCGCGGGCCGCACTGGAGAGGGTCGGCGTTGCAGCCGTCGGGGCGCGTCATCCCGACCAGATGTCCGGCGGCCAGCGCCAACGGGTGGGGATCGCCCGCGGGTTGGTCGGCGACCGAAGCATCCTGGTGGCCGACGAGCCGACCGGCGCTCTTGACTCCGCCAACTCCGCCGATCTGTTCGCTCTGCTGCGCGAACTGTGCGACAACGCGGGTGCCGCCGTACTCGTGGCCACCCACGACCCGCTCGCACATGACTATGCGACGCGCACAGTCACGGTCCGCGACGGCCGGATGGTCGAGTCGTGATCGCGGGCGTCCGTCGAGACGCGACCGCGCTCCTGGTCAGGCGGCTCGGAACTTCCAAGCGCTTGTGGCATCCCATGATCCTGCCTGCCGCTGTGGCCTTGCTGTTCACCGCCTTCTACGTGGTCCTCTGCGGCCTCGCGCTCTCCGGAGAGCAGACTGCCGTTCGGGATCTGGGTGCAGCGGACGCCCAACTGTCCATCGGAGTCAGCCCCGGGGACCGGGCTGCAGAACCGAACGTCGAGGATCGACTCCGCCGCGACGTCGAAGGCCTCGGTGCCAGCGAGTCCTGGGTCGTGCTGCGGTCCTTCGACGTGCGCCCCGACGCCATCCCGAGGCCGATGACGACCGGGAAGAGTCGGATCGTCAGCTACGTGGAAGCCTCGGACATCGAGACGCTGTTTCCGTCCGGACGGAAACTCGGCAAGGGCCGCTGGCCGAGTGCTCCTGGGGAGGTGGCGATCACCGAGGGCCTCCGAGACCGACTCGAAGCGAAGGACGCGCTCGTCGACCAGGAGTTCACAGCGTTCTCCGGGGCAGCGACCTTCACGGTCACGGGCACGTTCACGGACACGTTCGCGGAGTCGTCGTACGGCGTGATCGCTGCGCCGGGGACCTGGAACTCCATGCCGACAGACGAGATCGCACAGCGATTCACCGGGACCGGAGCGCAGCTGTCCCTCTACTGGAAGGGGCCTGCGAGTGCGGACGGCGTAGCACACGCGTTGGCCAGGATCTCTGGAGGCTCGGAGAAGCCGGACGAGATCATCACCGGGCTCGTGGATCGTGCGACGTGGGAGAGCGTGGACGATCTCTCCCTGGCAGATACGGCCGGGTTCGTCTTCACGCTGCCGTTCCTGACACTGTCCGTTGCCGCCGTCGCAATGGCTGGTCGGTCCGTTCTCGGGTGGGCTCGGGGGGTCGTCGAAGCCATGGTTCGGGTCGGACTCAGGCGGCGGCGGCTCGTCATCCTCGTGACGGGCATGACGGCCGGTCTCGCCGCTCTCGCGTTCGGTGCCGGGGTGCTGGCGGGCCTGCTGGTCGGAGAGGGGCTACGAGCCGTCGTACTGCCCTCGATCGTCGATCAACCCGTCGGACCCGTCCGAGACCTGCGACCTCTGGCGCTGGTCGCCGTACTCGTCCCGGCCCTGATCGTTCCCGTCATCTTCAGCCCGCTGCTCGCGCACGCATCTGGACCGTCGCGACTTCGTCTCGTGGCCAGGTCGGTCCCGTGGAGTCTGCTGCGATGGCTCGCCGTGGCCGTCCTCCTGATCAGGTCGCTCGCCTCGGCGGGAACTCGCGACTCCGACTCAGACAGCGCAGGAATCCTGATCGCGCAGTTGGTCGCCGCCACCATCCTCCTGGTGCCGGACATCATGCGCCTGCTGGTTGCGACACTCTCGACCAGCAAGGCCCGAACGCTCATCGCGAAGCGACTCATGCAGGCGGACCGGGCTCGTTTCGCCATCATCGGGACGCTCGTGGCGGTGAGCATCGCGGCGCCGGTCTCGGCGTCGACCTTCGTCGCGACCTCCACTCGCACGGAGGCCGCGGCCAACCTGAGTGCGGTCCCGGACGGACAGCTGTGGGTCGATCGTTCTGAAGGCAGGCCCGCTGCCAGGGCGAGTCACATGGTCGCGGACGACGTCGGTGCGCAGCCCATCGAGCTCGGCGCAACCATGGCCTTCTCCGAAGGGAACACCGAGAGCGTCGGCGCCATTCAGGCGGGCATCCGCACCGTCAGGTCGATGGACGATCTGGGCGACCTGCTCGGAACCCGCATCGCATCGGAGTACGAGTCCTTGCTCACCTCCGGCGGCGTCCTGCTGATCAGCGGAGTGTCTGAGGGTCGGACGGTCCTGATCCAGCCCGGCAAGGCCGATCCTCAGGCACTACCCGGTGAGTTCGCGGTCGTGCGAGGGGTCGCGCCGGAGCTCCAGCAGGCGGCCGCCGGCTTCATGCTCACGAGCACCGCGCAGGACCTCGGCCTCAGGGTCACCCCCAGCCTCGACGTCTTCAATGACCTCTCGGACCAGCAGATCCGAAGCGCGACCGCTGCTGTCGAACGCGCCGGGCGCGACACCCACCCCCTTCAGTACCACGTGGTCCCGGAGCCGACTTCGCCGACGCGGGACTGGTACACCGCCCTGGTCGGGCTTCTCTCGGTGACCACGCTCATCCTCGGGGCACTCGTCATCGCTCAAGCGAACTACCTGCGCGGCTACGGGGCACGCCTCGTCGCCCTGGGGCTCCGCCATCGATGGACTCTCGCTGTCGGCTTCAATCAGCTCGGACTCACGCTGCTCGGAGCAGGGCTGGCCGCCACCGGCGCCAGCGTGTCGGCGATCGCCATCCTCGCTGGTGCGACGCGGCAACGTCTGATCCTCGACATTCCCTGGGACTTCATCGCGGTGGTCGTGGTGTCCACGCTGGGGGTCTGCGCGGCAGTCTTCGTTGTTGTGCTCTGGCCTGCCCGTCGCCACCAACGGCCGCGTTCGTCGACCGCCTAGCGACCTGAATGTCTAGGCCGCGGTTGCCAAGACGACGGTCCGCGGCAATCCCACTCGGGCCGGCCAACAGATCGGTCAGGGGTAGGTGATCCCCGTGACGTCCTCGCTCAGCTGCCAGAGCCGCTGCTGAGCGCTCTCGTCGTTCGACAGCTTGTTGCCGGTCGTGATCCGCGGCCGGCCGCCCCACTCGAGGAAGCCGTCGGGACCGCAGTACGTCGCGCCCGGCAGCTCGGCGGTGGCCGCCATCAGCGTCGGCCACGCCCCCTGCGCCGCGGTGTTGGGGGAGACCAGCTTGATGGCGCCGTCGAGGATCGACGCGCGCCCGCCGACGGCTCGGCCGTACTGCCCGTTGGCCGCGAGGTGCGTCGACGCGAAGCCCGGGTGGGCGGCGAGCGCCTTCACCGACAGCTCCGCCCGGCGCAGCCGCCGGTCGAGCTCGTAGGTGAACAGCAGGTTGGCGAGCTTGGACTGCCCGTACGTCGGCCACGGCTGGTAGCGCCCGTGCTGGACCAGGGGATCGCCCAGTGGCGCCGAGCGTGCGATCCGGTGCATCTGCGAGGAGACCGCGACGACGCGGCCGTCCTCCGATGCGACGAGCTGCGGCAGCAGCAGCCCGGTCAGCAGGAACGGCCCGAAGTGGTTGGTGGCCATCTGGAGCTCGAGGCCGTCGCCGGTGCGGTGGTACGGCGTACCCATCACGCCGGCGTTGTTGACCAGTACGTCGATCGGTCCGAGCCGGGCTGCGTCCGCGGCGGCCCGGCGTACGGACGACAGGTCAGAGAGGTCGAGCTCGACCGTCTCGAGGGCGGCAGTCGGCGCCTCGGTGCGGATCGCGGCCACGGTCTCGGCGAGCCGGTCGGGCGACCGGCCGGTGATCACGACCCGGGCGCCGCGCCGGGCTAGCTCGAGCGCGGTGTGGTGGCCGAGCCCGCCCACGGTCGTGCCGGTCACCAGGATGGTGCGGCCGGCCTGGTCGGGGATGTCGGCCAGGTCCCAGCGGTCCGGCCTGGTCACGGCGTCGTCGCCATGGCGTCGATGATGCGTGCCGCGAGCGCCTCGTCACCGTCGACGGCGAGTGTGCCCGGCTCGGGCTGGCAGCGGCCACCGGCCAGGCGGATGAACGCCTCGCGGTCCATCCGCAGCAGCACGGTCGGGTCGGTCGGCGCGGCGGCCAGCCGCTCGCCACGGCGCGCGTCGTTGACGGCGAACGCGAACGGGTCGCTGCCCTCGAGCTCGAGCACCGCCGTCGTCCCGGACTCGGCCCCGACGCGCTTGGCCAGCACGAAGCCCAGGCTCTCGGCGAGGTACTCCGCCGTGTGCCGCGCCGCCGCAGAGTCCATGCCTCCAGGACGGTCGACCGCGCGGCGGATGTCCTGCTCGTGCATCCACACGTCGAGCGGGCGGTTGCGCAGCAGGGTGCGCCAGTCCCATGGCACCCCGCCGAAGATCCGCTCCGGCTTGGCGGACGCGTCGGTGGGCGGGTCGGCGATGAGGGCCGTGTGCCGGGCAGTGGCGGAGGCGCGGATCTCGTTGATGATCGCGTCCGGGCTGGCCTCGCGCCGGGTGACGACGCCGGCCTCGGTGTAGAGGCCCATCATGCCGGTGACGTGCGGCGGCTCACCGACGTCGGCGGTCTCCTCCGGCCCGCCGGCCAGGATCCCTTCGAGGTGGGCGACGTGCGACGCCACCGCCTTCACGTCCCAGCCCGGCAGGTCGGTCGGGGTCGACCACTCCTCGGCCGGCAGCTCCTCGAGGAGGTCGGTGAAGTCGTTGATCGCCTGCCACCAGACGTCGACGTACGCCCTGAGCAGATCCTGGTCCGTCATGCCCTGCACCCTATGCGCGGAGGTGTACGGCGAGCACGGCCACGTCGTCGGCGAGCTCTCGTCCGACGAGGTCGCCGAGGACGGCGTCGAGGAAGTCGTCGACACCGAGGTCGTGGTATCGCCGGGCGGCGTCGGCGAGACGGTCGAGGCCGTCGGTGATGTCCTCCCCGCGGCGCTCGACGAGGCCGTCGGTGTAGAGCAGCAGCGTCGCCCCAGGTGCCAGCAGGATGGTCTGGTCACTGCGCTCCGTGTCGGGCTGCACCCCCACCATCAGGTCCGGGACGCCGTCGTCGAGGAACGTCGTCGTCCCGCCGACGCCCACCAGCAGTGGAGGGGGGTGACCCGCGTTCGTCCATCGCAGGGTCCGGCCGTCGCTGCCGTCCCTGGCCTCGACCACGGCGTAGACCAGGGTGGCCATCGCATCCACCTCCAGGTCCTCCAGCGCCCGGTCCAGCCGCTGCACCTGGACGGCCGGCCTGTCCCAGAGGGCCCAGGCGATCGTCCGGAGCATGGTCCGCAGCTCGCCCATCACGGCCGCGGCGGCGATGTCGTGGCCGACGACGTCGCCGACCATCAGGTTGGTCGCGCCGGACGGCAGCACCACGACGTCGTACCAGTCGCCACCCACCTGGTCGCGGGACGCGGCCGGGCGGTAGCGGGCAGCCAGCTCGAGACACTCCGACTCGGGCAGGGCCGGCAGGAGCGCGCTCTGCAGCGTCACGAGCGCGTCCAACCGCTCCTGTAGGAGGTCGGCGCGCTGGACGGCCTGGGCCGAGTACGACGCCAGCGCCTCGATCGTGATCCGGTCCTCCTCCGTCAGTGGGTGCGGGTCGTCCCAGATCAGGGCGATGGTGCCGAGGACGGCGCCCCGGGTGATGAGGGGCTGGAAGGAGCGGGCCTCGCCGACCTGCCTGCTGGTGTCGAGGTGCGGGTAGAGGGCGTTCTGGGTCGCCTTGTTGCTGAAGTACTCGGCGCGACCGTGCACGGCAGCGCCACCCAGGGGGTTGGTGTCGTCGTACGGCAGCACAGCGTTGCGCAGGGCGGAGGTCCAGGTGGTCGTCGGCGGCGCGACGAAGGTCAGGATCTCGTGCGCGTGGTCGGTGTCGGCCGCCTGTCCCGTGCTGCGCAGCCAGATGCCGGCATGCAGGCAGCCGAGCTGTTCGACGGCGATCAGCTCGACCGCCTGCGCGACGTCGGACATCGTGCGGGTCGCCGACAGGCCTTCGCTGAGCGCGAGCAGCACCCGGCTGCGGTGCGTCAGATCCTTGGCCGCCCGCTCCCCGACGGCGGCGAGGCTGCGCAGGCCGCGTTCGGAGAGCTCCGCCGAGCACGCTGCCGCGAGGTCCTCGAGCATCTCGATCTGGTCGTCGGTCCAGTCCTGGGGCTCGCCGTCGACGGCGCACAGGGAGCCGACGATGACGCCGGTGTGGTCGGTGATCGGCCAGCCGGCGTACGAGATCAACCCGAGGTCCGAGATGGCGAGGTTGTCGCGCAACCGGTCGTCCTCGCGGGCGTCCCTGACGATCAGTGGGCCCTGTTCGGCGACGACGTGCTTGCAGAACGAGTGGGACAGCGGGCTCTCGCGGTCCAGCTGCAGGTCGTCGGGCAGCCCGCACGCACCGCGGAAGACGGCGCGGCCCGGCTCGATGATGGTGACGGTCGCGGTGCTCACGCCCAGGGCCCGGCAGACCATTCGGGCGTACCGGTCGAACGACGGGTCGCCGTGCCCGGTGCCTGCCTCCGTCATCCGTTCCTCTCCTCCCGATTCGAGCCTATCGAGGAGGTGTCGAGGAGTCCGGCGTTCGGGTTGGTTCCCACCGGTGCGGGTGGCCGCGACTCAACCGAGGGCGAGCTGGAGTGCGATCAGGAGCATGACGACGCCGATGAGCACGTCGAGCACCTGCCAGGCGCGTGCGCGGGCCAGGAGAGGGCTGGCGTAGCGGGCGCCGAAGCCGAGTCCGCAGAACCACAGAATGCTGGCCACGCCCGCGCCTGTCGCGAACCACCAGCGGCCCGTCGTGCCCTCGTGGTTGGCGATCGTGCCGAGCAGCAGGACGGTGTCGAGGTAGACGTGCGGGTTGAGCCAGGTCAGGGCGAACGCTCGGGCGGCGACTCCGCGACGACTGACGGTCGCACGTCCGGACGCCCGCAACGCTTCGGGCCTCCGAGCGCGCAGCAGCGAGGAGACGCCGTACCAGGTCAGGAAGGCGACGCCGAGCCACCGCACCACGTCGAGCACCCAGGGCGCGTGCTCGACGATCCGGCCGATGCCCGCGACACCGGCGGTGATCAGCGCCAGGTCGGAGAGCGCGCAGATCGCGACGACGATCCCGACGTGCTCGCGAGCCAGGCCCTGTCGCAGCACGTAGGCGTTCTGCGCGCCGATCGCGACGATCAGGGACAGGCCGGTGAGCATCCCGGCGGCGGTGGAGTCGAGCACCCGGCCAACGCTAGGTGTCCGTCGAGATGAAGACCACCGAATGTTTCTACAAGTCCATTAGCGTGGCTTCATGGAGTTCGTGCCCGCCCAGCTGGCTGCCCTGGTCGCGATCGCCGACCACGGGACCTTCGAGGCCGCGGCCCGCCACCTGCATGTGACGGCCTCGGCGGTCAGTCAGCGGATCCGGGCTCTGGAGTCCGAGATCGGCCAGGTCGTGGTGCGCCGTACGACGCCGTGCCGGCCGACCCCGGCAGGGGAGGAGCTGATCCGACTGGCCCGGCAGACCCGGCTGCTGCAGGACGAGGTCCGCGACGCGCTCGCGCACGGGCACGTCGGCATCGTCGACCTCCCCGTCGCCGTGAGTGCTGACTCGCTGGCGACCTGGTTCCGGGCTGGGCTCATCGAGGTGGCCGGTTGGTCGGACGTGGCGCTGCGCCTCCACGTCGAGGATCAGGCGTTCTCGGCCGACCTGCTGCGCAGCGGGCACGTCCTCGGCGCCGTCACGTCCGAGCCGACGCCGGTCCAGGGCTGCTCGGTCGAGCCGCTCGGCCACCTGCGCTACGTCCCCGCCGCCGCCTCGGGGTTCGCGGAGCGCTGGCGCCACGGTCGCGGCGTCGACTGGGCCGCGATGCCGATGGTGGTCTTCAACGAGAAGGACCACCTCCAGCACGACGCCCTCGCCGCCCGCGGGGTAGGGACGCCGCCGGTCGTGCACCGCGTCCCGACGTCGGCTGACTTCCTCGAGGCGGTCTGCCTCGGCCTCGGCTGGGGGATGATCCCGCACCCACAGCTCGGTCCCGCCGTGGAGGCCGGGCGGCTCGTGCCGCTCGGCACCCGGCTGCACGTCGACGTCCAGCTCTACTGGCAGCGCTGGCGCCTGGACTCGCCCGTGCTCGGCCGCCTCACCGACGTCGTACGCCGGGCCGCGCGAGCCGGGCTACGGTGACGGGTGTGACCGCGGCCGACGTCATCGAGGCCCTCGACGCCGAGCGCCCCGGCGACTCGCTGCGGATGCGGCTGCGACCACGAGCGGCGCGAGCTGTGCGACGTCTACCTCGGCCGCCACGACCGGATCACCACCTGGGACATGGTCGACCGGTCCGCGCTGCTGGCGTTCCTCGAGGAGCCGCGCCCCGCCGTACGACTGGCGCGCGAGAAGCTCCCGAAGTAGCCGAGTCGGCGCAAAATGACCCTGGTCAGGGTCACTTTGCGCCGACTCGCGGGTCAGTCTGCGCCGACTCGGCTCAGAAGGCGGACTCGTCGAGGTCCATGATCGCGAGGTCGGTGGCCTCGGCGAGCTGGCGCTCGGCGGTGATCTTCGGGAGCACGTTCTGCGCGAAGAACTGCGCCGCGGCGACCTTGCCCTCGTAGAAGGACTTGTCCTTGCCGGGGTCTCCACCGAGCTTCTCGAGCGCGACCTCGGCCTGGCGCAGCAGCAGCCACGAGCAGACCACGTCGCCCAGCACCATCAGCAGGCGGCTGGTGTTGAGGCCGACCTTGTAGATGTTGCGGGTGTCGTCCTGGGCCGACATCAGGTCGTTGATCATGTGGCCGACGATCGCCTGGGCGTCGTCGAGAGCCGTCGCGAGCAGCTCGCGCTCCACCTTGAGCCGACCGTTGCCGGCCTCGCTCTCGATGAACTTCGAGATCTCGCCGGCCAGGTGGCCGAGCGCGGCGCCCTGGTCCTTGACGATCTTGCGGAAGAAGAAGTCCTGGCCCTGAATGGCCGTGGTGCCCTCGTAGAGGGTGTCGATCTTGGCGTCCCGGACGTACTGCTCGATCGGGTACTCCTGCAGGAAGCCGGAGCCGCCGAAGGTCTGCAGCGACTCGGTGCCGAGCAGGGTCCACGAGCGCTCGGAGCCGTAGCCCTTCACGATCGGGAGCAGCAGGTCGTTGACCTTCTCCGCGAGCTCGTCGCGCTCGCCCCCGTTCTTCAGGTTGTGCTCGGCCACCATCACCTGGTCCTGCCAGGTCGCGGTGTAGAGCACCAGCGCGCGCATCGCCTCGGCGTACGACTTCTGCGTCATCAGCGAGCGGCGTACGTCGGGGTGGTGGGTGATCGTCACGCGCGGCGCGGTCTTGTCCGCGGACTGCGCGAGGTCGGCGCCCTGGACGCGCTCCTTGGCGAAGTCGAGCGCGTTCAGGTAGCCGGTCGACAGCGTCGCGATGGCCTTGGTGCCGACCATCATCCGGGCGTTCTCGATGACCTGGAACATCTGGGCGATGCCGTTGTGCACCTCGCCGAGCAGGTAGCCGACGGCCGGCTCGCCGCCGCCGACGCCCGGGTCGCCGAAGGTCAGCTCGCACGTGTTGGAGACCTTGATGCCCATCTTGTGCTCGACGTTGGTGACGTAGGCGCCGTTGCGCTCGCCCAGCTCACCGGTCTCGAGGTCCTTGATGTGGAACTTCGGCACGATGAAGAGGCTCAAGCCCTTGGTGCCGGGGCCGCCGGCGCCCTCGACGCCGACCGGGCGGGCCAGCACCATGTGGATGATGTTGTCGCTCAGGTCGCCCTCGGCCGAGGTGATGAAGCGCTTGACGCCCTCGATGTTCCAGGTGCCGTCGGCGTTCTGGGTGGCCTTCGTGCGGCCGGCGCCGACGTCGGAGCCCGCGTCGGGCTCGGTCAGCACCATCGTGGTGTTCCAGCCCTTGTCGACGACGAGCTGGGCGATCTTGCGGTCGCGCTCGTTGCCGTTGCGCCACAGCACGCCGGCGAACATCGGGCCGGCGCCGTACATCCAGATGGCCGGGTTGGCGCCGAGGACGAGCTCACCCATCGCCCAGCAGATGCTGGACGGTGCCGGGGTGCCACCCAGCTCGGCGAACGTCGTCAGGCGCCAGTACTCGGCGTCCATCCACGCGGCGTAGCTCTTCTTGAACGACTCCGGCAGCGGCGCCGTGTTGGTCTTCGGGTCGAAGACCGGCGGGTTCCGGTCGGCGTCGACGAACGACACCGCGAGGTCCTCGCGCGCCAGCCGGTCGACCTCGGCCAGGATCTCGCGCGCGGTCTCGGTGTCGACCTCGGCGAACGGTCCGGTGCCCAGGACCTGGTCGCGGCCGAAGACCTCGAAGAGGTTGAACTCGATGTCGCGGATGTTGCTCTTGTAGTGGCTCACAGCCCCACCTTCGCCAAGCTGGTTGTCAGGATACTGGTCGGTAACTTCCATGGTACGTACCCGTCAGTAACGTCGCAACACCGCATTGCCGAACTGCATCCACACATCGGTTGACATTGCCTCGATTTGGATTGACCATAAAATCACTAGAATTAATCCAATTGAGGTGACGGGATGCACAAGCTCGTGGTGCTCGCCCTGGTCGGCCTGGCTGCCCAGCTGGTCGACGGCTCTCTGGGCATGGGGTACGGCGTCACCTCCGCCACTCTCCTGGTCGCCGGCGGCCTCGGCCCCGCAGCCGCGTCGGCAGCGATCCACTTCTCCGAGATCGGCACCTCGCTGGTGTCCGGCATCTCCCACCAGGCGCTCGGCAACGTCGACTGGCGCACCGTCTCGATCCTGGCTGGGCCCGGCTTCGTCGGCGCCTTCGTCGGCGCCACGCTGCTCGTCAACCTCGACGCGGACCTCGCCAAGCCGCTGGTCGCCGCGATCCTGCTGACCCTCGGGCTCTACGTCACGTGGCGGTTCCTCACGCTCCGCTCCCTGAGGTTCCAGCCGCGGCCGTCCGGACGCTTCCTCGCGCCGCTCGGCCTGGTGGCGGGCGCCGTCGATGCCGTCGGTGGCGGCGGATGGGGCCCTGTCGGCACCACCACGATGCTCTCCTCGGGCCGACTCGAGCCGCGCAAGGTCGTCGGCTCCGTCGACACCGCCGAGTTCGTCGTCACGGTGGGCGCCTCGCTCGGCTTCCTGCTCGCGCTGGGCAGTCAAGGCATCAACTGGGCGTTCGTCGCTGCGCTGCTGGTCGGCGGCGTCATCGCCGCACCGATCGCCGCGACCCTGGTCCGCTGCCTGCCGCCTCGGGTGCTCGGCGTCGCCGTCGGTGGCGTGATCGTGCTGACCAACCTCAAGACGCTGGCCGAGGTGATCGGCGTCCCGGGCATCACCATCGCGGTGCTCGCGTCGATGGTCTTCACCCTCTGGGTGCTGTGGGTGGCGTACGCCGTGAAGCTCGAGGAGGCCGACCGTGAAGGGGCTGGCATCGCACCGCAGGAGCGGGTGCGCGCGCACCTCGCGGCGTGAGGCACTAGGTCTCGGCTCGGCAACAAGCCACCAAGGTCGAGTGAACAAGTCGACACATCTGACACACTGGACGCATGCGAGTTTCCGCCAAGTCCGACTACGCCCTCCGTGCGCTGATCGAGATGGCCTCGCGCGAGGACGGACGCGCCGTGAGCGCGGAGGAGCTCGGCCGGCTCCAGGAGATCCCCCACGGGTTCCTCCAGGCGATCCTCGCCGACCTCCGTCGAGCGGGCGTCGTGATGTCGCAGCGAGGACAGTCCGGCGGGTGGCGGATGGGCCGCGCCGCCTCCGAGGTGTCCGTGGCCGACGTGATCCGCGCGGTCGACGGCCCGCTGGTCTCCGTCTACGGGCTGCGTCCCGAGGCGGTCACCTACAACGAGGCGGCCGACGTGCTCCAGCACGTGTGGATCGCGGCTCGTCGTTCGCTGCGCGAGGTCTTCGAGCGGGTGTCGATCCAGGACCTGGCCGACCGCAAGCTCCCCGACGAGGTCACCTCGCTCACCGCCGACGAAGACGCCTGGCAGCCGCACTGACCTGCTGAGGTCAGGCCCGCGCCACCCACTGCCGCAGGCCGCGGCGTCGTGGCTCGTCAGGCTGCGCGGCCGCTCGGACCCGCTGCAGCTCGCGCTGCCTCGCAAGCCCGTACGCCGCGATCGCCGTGTCGGCGCCGAGCGGGAGCTGTGCCGCGTCGAAGCCGACCAGCTCGCCGAGCTCGGACCAGATCCAGCCGAGCGGCTCGACGTCGGCCGGGACCACCAGGGTGTGGACGCGGTCGGGGTGGCGCACGGCGGCCGTCCACAGCGCGGTGAGCGCGGCGAACTCGTGTCGCTCCGCGTCCGCGCGACGGGCGGTGATGACGACGTGCACCTCGGCGCCGGCGAGGGTGTCGAGGAGGAGATCCGCCTGATCGGGGGTGCACCCGGTGAGCAGCTCCTGGCTGAGCAGCACCCGGTTGCGCTGCTTGAGGATGCGCCGGCAGATCTCGGCCCAGGTGCCCTCGACGTCGCGGCGTCGGTAGCCCCAGGTGCGGTGGTCGCGGCGGATCTCCACGGCCGAGCGGAACATCTCGTTCGAGGTGGCCACCGGGTGGGCCACCCCGAAGGTCGCGAGCGTCGCGGCGTGCTCGGGGAGCGCGGTCTCGAGGAAGCCGCCGCCGCTGCCGGGCAGTCCGAGGTGCAGGTAGACGATGTGTCGGGCCATGGCTCCAGGGTGAGAGCCGGGTCGGTCGGCGAGGTGAACTCGCGGTGACGTGTCGCCGAAGCCCTGGCCGTTGCACTCAACACTAGAACGTGTTTCAATTCACGCTTAGGATGCGGTCATGATCACCTCCGACGCCATCAACTGGACCGCGCCGAACGACGACCACCCGGCGCGGGCGGCCTCGCAGCGCTCGTACTCCGCCGTCGCCAAGGGCGACCTCGCCGAGTGGCTGACGGTGTACGCCGAGGATGCGGTCCTCGAGGACCCGGTCGGCCCGTCGATGTTCGACCCCGAGGGCAAGGGGCACCGCGGTCACGAGGGCATCTCGGCGTTCTGGAAGCTGGCGATCGAGCCGATCGAGAGGTTCGAGTTCGAGATCTACGAGTCGTTCGCCAACCCGGGCAGCAACACCTGCGCCAACATCGGCCGGATCAAGACGTCGTTCCCCGACGGCAGCTACACGACCACCGACCTGATCATGGTCTACGTCATCCACGACGACGGTCGGGTCGCCTCGATGAAGGCCTTCTGGGAGCCCGAGCGCACGATGGCATCGTTCACGAAGGTGTGACCGCACGACGGTCCCGTGCGTCGTAGTGGGTGGAGCATTACCACCCTCAGGAGTGACATGGCGAAGGACCGGGAGTTCGAGGAGTTCGCCATCGCGCGGACGCCGCAGCTCTACCGGTCGGCGTACCTGCTCTGCGGTGACCGCCACGGCGCCGAGGACCTGGTCCAGGAGACGCTGGCCAAGGTCTACGTCAAGTGGGGATGGCGGATCGACAACCCCGCGGCGTACGCGCAGACCACGCTGGTGCGCACCTTCCTGAGCCAGCGTCGGCGGCGGAGCAGCCACGAGCTGCCGTACGCCGATCTGCCCGACTCGGCCTCGGTCGACCCGGTCGCGGCGGCCGACCTGCGGCTCGAGCTGCAGGAGGTCCTCGACGGCCTCGCGCCGCTGGACCGGGCGGTGCTGGTGCTCCGTTACAGCGAGGACCTCAGCGTGGCTGAGGTCGCGCGCCGCCTCGGCGTCACGCCCGGCGCGGTCAAGAACCGGAGCATGCGGGCGCTGGAGCGCGCGCGGGAGAGGGCCACTCGATGAACGAGCACGAGATGACCGATCTGCTGGAGCGCGTCGGATCGTGCCTGGACCCTGATGTTGCGTGGCTGGTCGCCGGCGGTGCCGCGCGGGGACGCACGCGGCGGCGACGGGCAGCCAACGCGATAGTGGCCGGTGTGGCGGCGGTGGCCGTCGTGGGTGCGCTGGGCTACGCCTCACTGCCGGGCGACGAGGCCGCCGAGAACGATGACACGACGGCGGCGAGCAGCCCAACCCTGTCGACAGACCTTCCGACTCAGACGCCGCGCCAGTTCGGCCCTGAACCGGCGAACATGGGGCGGGTGCTCGGTGACCTGCTGGTCGGAGACGTGACCCAGATTCGTGCCTGGCACGAGCGTCACGGTGAACCATCGGGCTTCCAGGCAGGGTCGGTGCTCCTGGATGGCGCGAAGGTGACGGTTCGGCTCGAGCGCACTCAGCCGCGGCCACCCTGCGGCGAGCTCCCCCCGGGCGCTCAGTGCGAAGTGGTCCTCGGCGGGATCCTGAGCTGGTGGACCCGCGGGGGGCCGGCGAGCGGGAACGGACCGACCGGGGCCCCACACCCGCGCGACGACGAGCTCGTCGGGGCTCGCGCCAGCACCGCGACCAACGCCACCCCCGATGGCTTCGTGATCACGGCGACGGCCTGGGCGGCGGGCGAGGAGGACGCCGAGGGCGTGGCCGGCGCGGCCCCGGTGCTCACGGAGAAGCAGCTCGTCGAGCTCGTGCGGGATCCAGTCTGGCTCGAGGACCAGCAGTAGTCAGATTTGCGCGTGCCGGCCGCACCACTCGACCAGCGGGCGCATCGCCCGCCAGTCGGCACGCACCAGGTCGAGCAGCTCCGGCGTGTGGATCACCGGTTCGAAGCCGAGCGGGTGGCCGGCCGTCAGCGACCGGTGCCGGAGCAGCTCGATGCGGGGGTGGTCGGCGGCGTACCCGCGCGGAGTGGTCTTGAGGCGGTCGCCGCCGATCTCGAAGCCCGTCTTCTCGAGTTTGCTCAGGATCCGTTCGAGCTCGGGGCCGAAGCGGTCGTGGGCGACGGCCTCGCGGAACGCCGCCAGTCGCGGACCGCTCGCCTCGTAGAACCCGCCGCCGGTGCGGATGCCGCGAGGTGAGAGCTCGACGTACCAGCCGGTCGCATCCCCGACCCGGACGAACGCGCCCTGGTGGGTCTTGTACGGCGTCTTGTCCTTCGCGAACCGGACGTCGCGGTAGGGGCGGAAGATCTTCGCGGTGCCGAACTCCTGCTCGAGCGCAGCGCACAGCGCGGTCATCGGCGCCTTGACCGCCTCGGCGTACACCGCCTTGTGCTTCTCCCAGTACGACTTGGTGTTGTCGACCTCGAGGTCGTCGTAGAAGTCCAGTCCCGCGGCGGGGAACCCGGTGAAGCCGTCAGTCACGCCGGCCAGCCTAGGCCGACGGGTCTACAGCCTCGCCGACACCTGCTCGTCGCCCGACGAGGTCAGTGCCGTGACCGTGATGGTGTCGCCGCCGCAGCGCGGCTGCTCGATGAAGGCCTGGCCGTTCGGCGACTCGTACGCCACGGAGAGTCCGTCCTCGGGGCTCCACCGCATCAGGGTCGCCGGGGCGCCCCGTTGCTGCGGGTCACGGGTGAAGTACGCCGCGTCGTCGCACGACACGAGGCTGCCCGACGTCCCCGGTCCGAGGTCGAAGTAGCCGTCACCGACCCGCGCGTAGAGGTGCGCCTCTTCGATGCGCCGCTCCTTCGGGATGACGGACCAGACGGCCGCGTCCTCGAGCAGCAGACCCTCCCACGCCTTGCACTCCGTGACGCCGGGGAACGGCGTGGCCTGGCCGTCCGCGATGCTCGCCACCGTGCGGCACGAGGTCGCGGCGTTGTCGAAGGTCAGCAGCGAGATGCCCTCGTCGGTGACGTGGCCGGCGTTGAACCCGTGCTGCTCGGGTGCGCACCAGGCGACGGTCGAGCGTCGCGACTCGAGGTCGACGGTCGCGAGGCAGTAGGCGCCCTGGTCGATGGTGGCGTGCAGGAGCTGGTCGTCGCCGAGGGCCCAGGTGCCGCCGTTGGTGGTGGGTACGTCGGACCGGCCGTTGATCTCGAAGGTCTTGCCGGTCTCGAGATTCGTGACAGTGGCCGTGCTGGGCTTCTCTTCCTTCTCGTCCTGGAGCACCACGACCGCCCAGTCCTCGTCGAGCAGTCCGTCGCTGACCTTCCAGCCGGGGTTGGCGCCGGCCTGGCCGGAGCTGCTGCCGCCGGCCGCGACCTTCTCGAGCTGCCAGGTGGAGCCGTCCTCGGGGATACTCAGCGACCACTCACCGTTGCGGGTGACGGCGTCCTCGACCGAGCCGTCCACCGGCTGCCAGTCGAGCGGGTCGGTGCGAGGCTCCAGCGCTGTCGGTGCGTCGGCGGTGCCGCCCGAGGCCTGGTCGTCCGGCGTCGAGGTGCTCGTGGCGCTGGGTGACGTCGTGGTCTCGGTCGGGGTCGCGCTCGGCGTCGGGCTCGGCGCGGCGTCCGGGCCGTCGCTGTCACCGCAGGCGGCGAGCGTCAGCAGCAGCACCGAAGCGGCGGCGTACCGAAGAGTCGCGGTGGCCCGGCCCATCAGACGCCGAGGTTGTGGAGGAAGTGGTCCTGGTTGGCGCGGTAGCTCTTGTAGGCGTTGCGCCACTGCACGCGCTCGATGCGCGGCTCGGACGGGTCGAAGCGCTGCTGGTTCCACGGCTCGAAGTAGCCGAGCAGGGCCGCCTTCTTGCCGTTCTTGTCGTAGCCGCGACCGACCTGGAAGTGGCCGGACGCGTCGTCGTCGAGGTAGGGGTAGTAGCGCTTGCGCAGGATCGGGTGCAGGACGACGGGCGCCTTGTAGTCGGAGATGTGCCGCATCATCAGCAGCATCCACTGCTTGTAGGTCCAGCCGCCCACGTCGAGGGTGATGTACTTCCCGGCGTACGTCGGCTTGTCCCAGCCGGTGTTCTCGTTGACGATCCGGACCATGTCGGTCATGCCGGTGCCGCTCGAGGTGGTGCCGAGCCGCTTGGCCCAGAGGTCCTGACTCTTGGCCTTGCCCGACCAGCCCCAGGCGATCATCTGCATCGAGGTCGGGCCGCACCAGTAGCTGCGGGTCTGCTCGGCGACGTGCGTGGGATCGAGGATCTCGTCGCGCTTCGGGTAGTCGCGGCCGGTCTTGGCGGGCGGCGGTGCCGCCGCCGGGGTCGCGGTGGCCGAGGCGTTGGTGTTCGGAGTCGTCGACGCGGCGACGACCGGCGTCGCCGACGTGCTCGGAGTGGGGGTGATGATCGGCGTCGGAGCGGGCGTCGGGGTCGCCTTCTTGGCCGCCGGGGCGGCGGCGCGGGCCTCCGGGTGCCGGGCGAGGAAGTCGGCAGGCAGCGGCTCGCCGAGGATCTCGTGGCGGAGCAGCCACACCTTGGCGACCGACTTGGCGGCCGCCTCGAGCTCGGCGCGGTCGGCGGCGGCGCGGGCCTTGGGTGACAGCCGCGCCGTACGGGCGAGGGCCGCGTTGGCGTCGAGGTCGCCGGTGGTGGTGCGACCAGTGGTGCGGGCGGCGACCCGGGCGGCCGAGGTGACTCGGGCACGGACGTCGGCCTCGGTGTCCTCGGTCCAGCCGACGCCGAGGCAGTAGCGCTGTCCGTCGAGCTCGGCACACCGCACGAGCTGCGCGGCCCGGGCCATGCCGGCCCTGGTCCCCAGGCGCCCGGCCGAGCGTCCGGCCGCGACGACGCGGTCGATCTCGGTCTGCATCGCAGGCGTCACGGTCGAGCTGCCGACGGCGTTCGAGGAGGCCACTCGCTGGGACTTGCCGGTCCCGTCGCCGGAGGGCTGCAGCGCACCGTCGTCGTCACCGCCGCGGGGGACGAAGGGGGCGAGCGCGAGCAGCAGGGCCAGGCCGCCGATGGCGACGACGAGGGCGCGGGGGCGAGACATCAAGGACCTCGAGTCCGAAATCGGGGAAGGGGACGCGGCCCGACCACTGTCACCCCAGCCACTTGAATAGTCAAGCGCACCACAAGTCACAGCAGTCACAGGCTAGAGGCCTGATCGGCCGGTACGGCGGCGGCCTGAGGAGATGGGCGGCGGGGGCACTTTGCGCCCACTCGCGGGTCACTTTGCGCCGACTCGCGGGGAAATCTGGAGCGGATGACGAGATTCGAACTCGCGACATCGACCTTGGGAAGGTCGCGCTCTACCAACTGAGCTACATCCGCATGACCGACGCTGCCGATTCGGTCGCGGCGATACTAGTCGATCGGTGCGAGGGTCGGGCGCTTCGGGTCGAGTCCGTCGCCGGAGGACCGGCCGGTGAGGCGCCGGTGCACCCAGGGGATCGCCATCTCGCGGACCCAGGTGAGGTTCTCCCGACGCTGCTCGGCCCGACTGAGCGCCGGGTGGTCGACGAGGGGGAGCGGCGTGAGGTCGTGGGGTACGCCGAGGGTGTCGAGCACCTCGGTGGCCATCCGCTGATGACCGGCCGGGCCGAGGTGCATCCGGTCCGGGTCCCAGTAGCGCCAGTCGCGGTACTCCCGCATGGTCCAGAAGTCGACGACGGTCGCGTCGTGCGCCCGCGCGCTGCTGCGCACCAGCTCGTTGTAGAGGGCGAACCGGCCGCGCAGGGGGCGATAGATCGCCGAGCCGCCCGGGTCGAACGCGGTGAACACCACCACCCGGGCGCCCGTGTCCGCGAGCCGACCCAGCGCCGCGTCGTACCTCTCCACGATCCTGTCGATGTCGACCTTCGGTCGCAGGATGTCGTTGGCGCCGGCGTAGACCGTCACCAGGTCGGGCTCGAGCGCGAGCGCCGGCTCGAGCTGCTCGTCGAGGATGCCGGGCAGTTTCCGGCCCCGGATGGCGAGGTTGGCGTAGCCGAAGTCCGCCCCGGCGGACAGGGCGTTGCGGCCGAGCACCTCGGCCACCCGGTCGGCCCAGCCGCGCAGGCCGTTGGGTCGGGCCGGGTCGGGGTCGCCCACGCCCTCGGTGAAGGAGTCGCCGATCGCGACGTACCGCTGGAAGCTCACGGGTCCCATTCTCCGGGTGGGTCGAACCCGACCTGGGAGCAGGTGTGAAGTTAGGTTAGCCTTACTTCATGACGACCGATCAGCAGACTCTGCCGATGATCCTCGATGAGGTCGAGGTGATGCGTGTCGACCGGCTCTCGCCGTCCTTCGTCCGGTTCGAGCTGGGCGGCGCCTGCCTGGCCGACTTCGGCGTCGACGGCCCGCTCTACGACCAGCGGATCAAGCTGGTCTTTCCCGGCGTGCCCGGTGGTGCGGTCCCGTCGTTCGAGGGCGCCGACGACTCCTGGTACGACAGCTGGATCAAGCGCCCGGTCGAGGAGCGCGGCCACATGCGCACCTACACGGTCCGCGACGTACGCGGCGAGGGCGTCGACACGCGCCTGGTCGTCGACATCGTCGTCCACTCCGACGACCACGGTGCGCCGGGACCCGGCTGCGCCTGGGCCGCGAACGCGTCGGTCGGCGACCGGCTGGTCGTGATCGCACCGCGGCGCGGGCAGTTCTACGGTGGCATCGAGTTCGAGCCCGGTACGGCGGGCCGGCTGCTGCTCGTCGGCGACGAGACCGCGGTGCCGGCGATCTGCGCGGTCCTCGGCCTCCTCCCCCACGACGCCGTCGGTGCGGCGTTCATGGAGGTGCCGACCGCTGCGGACGTGCTGAGCGTCCAGCACCCGGAGGGTGTCGAGGTCGTGTGGCTGGCCCGCGACGAGGACACCCACGGTGCGCGCCTGCACCAGGCGGTGCTCGAGCACCTCGGCCTCGGCGGCGTGCCGATCGAGGAGCCCGAGGAGGTCGACCCCGACTTGTGGGAGACCCCGTCGTACTCGTCTTCCGGCGAGGAGGTCGACGTCGCGGCCACCGTGGTGGGTCACGATCTCGACGACATCTACGCGTGGATCGCGGGCGAGTCCGGGGTGGTCACCGCCCTGCGCCGCGTCCTGGTCAAGGACCTCGGCGTCGACCGCCGCCAGGTGGCCTTCATGGGCTACTGGCGCCGCGGCGTCTCCATGTCTTCGTAGCGCACCGTCTTCGTAGGGCACCGTCTTCGTAGCGCACCGATCGCACGCCGCCACCGGGACTGCTAGTTGTCCACGCGGTCGGCGATGCGGCGGAGCCGCTGGGCGAGCAGGTGGCGGTGAGCGGTGGCGGGCATCTTCGGTGAGCTGGCGCGAGCGATCCGCTCGGCGAGCTGCTGACGGTTGGCCTCGGCGTCGAGGACGACGTTGCTGTACTCCATGACAGTTCTCCTCTGGTGCCTTGCGGTGGATGGATGGATTCAGCTCTCGGAGAGCACGACGTCGCCGCTGACGGTGCGGGCCCGTACCTCGACGTGGTCCTGACCGGGCTGGGGCTCGCCAGCGCCGGTGAGCTGCGAGCGGATGGCGCCGCTGATGGTGGTGATGTCGGTCCAGACGGGGATGCCGGCGGGGATGCCGATCCGGACGTCGCCGGAGGCCCCCTTTGCCGTGACCCGGCCGCGGTGCGCGCGGTTGACGACGAGGTTGCCGGAGCCGGTGCTCATCGAGACGTCGTTCGTCGAGTCGCCGACCTCGAGGTCGCCGGAGCCGGTCTTCACGACTGTGGGACCGCCGGAGCTGCCGACGTGGACGTCGCCGGACCCGGTCGACACCGAGACGACTGCCTCGGCGGTGCCGACGACGATGTCGCCGGAGCCGCTCTTGATCTTGAGCGCGCCGTGCGCCTCCTCGATCCGGATGTCGCCGGACCCGGTGTCAGCGACGACCGGGCCGGTCGCCGTACCGAAGCGGACGTCTCCGGAGCCGCTCTTGAGCTGGGCGTTGCCGACGGTGCCGGTGACGGAGATGTCCGCGCTCCCGGTGCGTACGGCGAGGTCGCTGTCCGACGGCAGCGTCACGCGGACGTCGAGCCCGTGGTCGCCGCCGAAGAAGGCGCCGCGCTGCTTGGGTCCGACGACGCTGATCTGCCGTCCGTCCTGGCGGACGGTGACCTGGTCGGCGTCGCGGCCGGAGATCGCCACGTCGGTGTGGGGGGTCTCGGTCGCGGTGATCGAGACCGTGCCGCGGCCGATCTCGACGAACAGGTCGACGGGCTGGGGGGTGTCGAAACGGTGGTCGGTCATGGTGCTCTCCTGCGTGAGGGTGTGTTCGTCCACGGGGCCGGCCTGTTGCCGGTCCCGGAGTGCTGTGGGGTAGTTGCGGGCTAGGCCCAGCCGCTCATGCGCCGGCTGCCGCGCTTGCCGCCGAACGGGTCGTTGCCGCCGACGAAGGGGATGCTCGAGAGGTCGATGTCGACGTTGATGGCGCCCTCGCGGGTGGCGCCGCGGATGAGGTTGACGAGCCAGGTGTTGAGCGAGTGCCCGGATCGGTCGGCCAGCTGCTCGGCCTTGGCCTTCACCGACTCGGGGATGCGGAGCGTGATCCGGGCGACGCTGCCGTCCTCCTCGACCTCGTCCACGCCGGGACCTGGCGGTGGGGGCGGAGCGCTCGGCGCTGCCGGCGGGGCGTGCACCGCGAACTCGAGCTCCCGGCCGTTGAGTCGGACGTCGACGCCGCCCGACGGGAGTTCAGCCGTGATCTCGGCGGCCGCCTGGGAGATGGCCTCCATCAGAGCCAGGCGTGCGGCGGGGTCGAGAGCGTAGGCGAGCCGCTCAGTGGCGGCGCGGGCCTCGGGGCCGGCGGCGTCCGCGGCCGCGAGCAGGTCGCGTCGCAGGCTCTCGACGTACGGGGTGATGTCCATGCGCACCACCGTGACATCATTTTGATGTCACGTCAAGCCTCTCGTGATGTCATGCGGCGTCATCCGTTCCTCACCCGGCTCGGGCGAGGCGGGGCGAGGGTTTGTGGGCGGACGCTGGTGGGCACGAGGTCCGGTGGTCCTTCCGGGTGTTCGCCACCGGATCGGTGCACGAAAGGCGCGCTAGATGTCGGCTCCGACAGTTTTGGCCACGACGATCATCGACGCGAAGTTCGTCGACTACCTGATCATCCTTCTGTACTTCGGGGTCGTAATGGGCATCGGGCTGCTGGCCCGACGACAGGTCTCGGACTCCCTGGACTTCTTCCTGTCGGGACGCTCGTTGCCCGCGTGGGTCACCGGTCTGGCGTTCATCTCCGCCAACCTCGGTGCGGTCGAGATCATGGGCATGTCCGCCAACGGCGCCCAGTTCGGGCTCCCGGCCGTGCACTACTTCTGGGTCGGCGCCATCCCCGCGATGCTCTTCCTCGGTGTCGTGATGATGCCGTTCTACTACGGCTCGAAGGTGCGCTCGGTCCCCGAGTTCATGTTCCGGCGGTTCGGCACCGGCGCGCACCTCGTCAACTCGATCTCCTTCGCGGTCGCCCAGCTGCTGATCGCCGGCATCAACCTCTTCCTGCTCGGCAGCATCGTGCACGCGCTGCTCGGCTGGCCGTTGTGGGTCGCGCTGATCGTCGCCGCCGTGATCGTGCTGTCCTACATCACCCTCGGCGGGCTGAGCGCCGCGATCTACAACGAGGTGCTGCAGTTCTTCGTGATCGTGGCGGCGCTGCTGCCGCTCACCCTGATCGGGCTGCACCGGGTCGGCGGCTGGGACGGCCTGACCGACGGCATCACCAAGGCCGCGAACGCCAACCCCGACACCATCGCGCCGGCCGACCAGCAGCTGAACTCCTGGCCGGGCAACGCCCTCACCGGTTTCGAGTCCGACTTCTGGTCGGTCGTCGGCATCGTCTTCGGCCTCGGCTTCGTGCTGTCCTTCGGCTACTGGACGACCAACTTCGTCGAGGTCCAGCGGGCAATGGCCTCGAACTCGATCTCGTCGGCGCGCAAGACCCCGATCATCGGCGCCTACCCGAAGATGTTCATCCCGTTCATCACGATCATCCCCGGCATGATCGCGGCGGTCCTGGTGAACGAGATCGCGCAGGTGAAGTCCGGTGAAGCGGTCGCAGGCGGAGCCTCCGGGGAGGGGGTCGCCTACAACGACTCCTTGCTCTACCTGATGCGTGACGTCCTACCGAACGGTCTGCTGGGGTTGGCGATCGCCGGCCTGCTCGCCGCGTTCATGGCGGGTATGGCAGCGAACGTCTCGGCGTTCAACACCGTCTGGAGCTACGACCTCTGGCAGCGCTACATCGTCAAGGAGCGCAGCGACGCGTACTACCTGCTGGTCGGGCGGATCGCCACCGTTGCCGCGGTCGTGGTCGCGATCTTCACGGCCAGTCTCGCGTCCAACTTCTCGAACATCATGAACTACCTGCAGACGCTCTTCGGGTTCTTCAACGCGCCGCTCTTCGCGACGTTCATCCTCGGCATGTTCTGGAAGCGGATGACACCCACGGCCGGATGGGTCGGCCTCGTCGCCGGCACGGTGTCGGCCGTCGCAGTGGCCTTCCTCAGCGAGGACGCCTTCGGGTCGTGGAGCACCGGCACGATTCCGATCGGAGGGCAGGGCGCTTCCTTCGTCGCCGCAGGCGCCGCGTTCGTCGTCGACATCGTCCTCAGCATCGCCATCTCGATGGTGACGAAGCCGAAGGAGGCGTCGGAGTTGCGTGGCCTGGTCTACTCCGAGACACCCAAGGGGGACCTCGTGGATCCCGACGAGGCCGCACGTCCGTGGTACCAGCGCACACTGCCGCTCGCAGGCATCGCACTGGTGCTGGTCATCATCCTGAACCTGATCTTCTGAGGAGCCAGTCATGGCACAGAACCAGCACACAGCGGGCGCCTTCGACATCCGCAACATCATCGGTGGCCTGATCGGCGTCTACGGCGTGATCCTCACGCTGATGGGGCTCTTCGGCGACAAGGAGCTCGACAAGACCGGCGACGTCAACGCCAACCTCTGGGCGGGCATCGTGATGCTCGTGATGGGGGCGGCGTTCCTGATCTGGGCGCGAGTGCGCCCGGTCGTCGTACCCGAGCGCGACGCGTCCACCGAGGACGCGACTCAGGACGACGCCGGGTAGAGCGCGACGCTCTCGATCCGTCGGTCCCGGTCGCGGTAGACCTCGACCCGCAGGGGGCAGCCGGTGCGGTCGGCCGACCGCACGATGAACGCCACGACGTCGGCCGTGCCGGCGACCGAGGGAGTGGGGACGCCGCACTCGCCGAGTCCGTCGGTCACGTCGACGACGCGGATGGCCGGGACGGCGTAGGTCAGTGGGTGCTCCTGCACCAGCGCCACGTCCGACGACGCCTTCCGCAAGGCCGCCAGGACCGCGGTGCCCCGCCACGCGTCCCGGTCGGCCGCGTCGGTGCTGACCAGGACCTGCGCCTGCCCGTCGCCCGGGTAGACCCAGACCCGGGGAGCGAACGCCGGTGCCGGTCCGTGTCCGTTGGCGAAGTCGAGGAGCTGCCACGCCAGCTCCCGCTCGCCGTAGTCGGTCAGGCAGGACACGTCGGCCGGCAGCGCCGTGTAGATGACGACTTGGTCGCCTCGGTCGACGGTCGATCCGGCGGCCGGGGCGCTCGCGACGACCCGGTCGCGCACCTCGCACGAGCGGAACGGGCGCTGCTGGACGTCGAGCCCGCGCTCCTCGAGCAAAGCACTCGCCGCAGCGCCGTCGTACCCGAACAGGGACGGCATCTGGTCGTCGTCCAGGTGGTCGACCGGAGGCGGATCCGGACGTGTCAGCGCGATCACGGTCCCGGCCGTCGCGACGGCGACCGCCAGTGCGGCCACCGCCGGCCAGCGTCGGCGCGGTGTCCCGGGTCGGTCCGGCGTGCCGAGGATCGCGTCGGTGAGTGCTTGACGGACCAGCGGGTCGGGATCCTCTGCCCGGCGGATCCGTCGCTGCTGCTTGCCGAGCACCTCGTCCACCAGGCGCGGTGCTTGGTCCGCGTCGACCCCCAGGTCCTCGGCCGCGCGCAGCAGCGAGTGCCAGCGTGCGTCGCGGTACTCGCCGGGATCCATGTCGACTCCTGTTCGGAGTCGACGCTACGCCTGGATTGGGGCTGCGGGTTTCCCCGGCTGCCCGGGGAAACCTGCCGCCACGCCGTTGCAGCAACGGCGTGCCGGCAGGTTTTGGCTGACCGCCCGGTCAGAGGTCGAAGAGGGAGCCGGCGCCGTGGATGTCGACGTCGGTCTTCGGCTGGTGCGCGTCGCCGCTGGCCGCGGGCCTCGGCTTCTCCTCGGCTGTCGGCTCGGCGTCGGCTTCCGGCTCCGGCTCTGCCGAGGTGGCAGGTGTCGCGTCTGCAGCGGGCTCGTCGCTCGCGGCGGCGGTTGCCGCGGCACTGAGCGCCGCGCCGTCCGGGGTTTCGGCGAGTACGTCGGGCTCCGGCTCGCCTTCCGGCTCTGTGACTGCCGCGGCCTCGGGTTGCTTGTCGGGTGCGGGGGTCTCGACGACGCTCGCTGGAGCTCGCTGCTCGACCGCCGGTGCGGCGATGTCGAAGAGGGAGCCGCCTTCGGGGATCGAGGTGGCCGGTGCTGCGGCTGGCGCTGCTGCCTTGGTCTCCTCGGCCTTGGTCTCGGGCTCGGGCTTCTTGTCGGGTGCGGGGGTCTCGACGTCGGTCGCTGGAGCTCGTTGCTCGACCGCCGGTGCGGCGATGTCGAAGAGGGAGCCGCCTTCGGGGATCGAGGTGGCCGGTGCTGCGGCTGGCGCTGCTGCCTTGGTCTCCTCGGCCTTGGTCTCGGGCTCGGGCTTCTTGTCGGGTGCGGGGGTCTCGACGTCGGTCGCTGGAGCTCGCTGCTCGACCGCCGGTGCGGCGATGTCGAAGAGGGAGCCGCCCTCGGGGATCGAGGACGCGGGAGCTGCGGCTTGCGGCTCGGGCTTCTTGTCGGGTGCGGGGGTCTCGACGTCGGTCGCCGGCGCTCGCTGCTCGACCACCGGGGTCGGTTCGGGGACGGCGATGTCGAAGAGAGAGCCGCCCGACGAGATCTCCGCGGCCGGCGTCGCAGGAGCGGGCACGGCCTTCGGCCCTTCCTCGGCCTCGGGTGTCGCCTTCTGCTCGGTTGCCGGCTCGGCCGCGATGTCGAAGAGAGAGCCGCCGGAGCCGAGGTCTGCCTTCGCTGCAGGCACGGTCGTGGCCTCGGGATCGGCCTTCGCCTTCGTTTCCGGGGCGGGCTCGTCGCCACCGAGGTCGAAGAGCGAGCCGCTGGTCGACGCCGGCTTCGCGGGCTCGGTCTTCGCCGGCTCGGACTGGTCCGGCTTGGCCTCGGGCTCAGCCGGCTCGTCGGCCGGGGTGTCGAAGAGCGAACCACCCGAAGCCGCGGGCTTCGCGGCCGGCGCCTCTGCCTCGGCGGGCGTGTCGAAGAGCGACGACCCACCCGACGCCTTGGCGGCCGGGCCAGCGTCCTGGGTCTCGACGACGGTGTCGTCGGTGATGGTCTCGTCGCCGGCCTCGGGCTCGGCCTTCGTCTCGACCGGAGCAGCCTTGGCGGCGGGAGCGGCGGCGGCCGCCGCACCGGCGCCGGGCGCCAGCTTGGTGGCCATCTCGCCCTTGACCGACGAGAGCAGCATCTGCGCGACATCGAGGATCTCGACCTCCTCGCGCGCCTCGCCCGCGGCCTGCTGGGCGGTGAGACCGTCGGAGAGCATCACCCGGCAGAAGGGGCAGCCGACCGCGATCTGGTCGGCGCCGGTGCCGACGGCCTCCTTGGTGCGGTTGACGTTGATCCGCTCGCCGAGCGTCTCCTCCATCCACATGCGCGCACCACCGGCGCCGCAGCAGAAGGACTTCTCGGAGTTGCGCTCCATCTCGACGAACTCGGCACCGGGCAGGATCTGCAGCAGCTCGCGCGGCGGCGTGTAGACGCCGTTGTGGCGGCCGATGTAGCAGGGGTCGTGGTACGTGATCGAGCGCTTGTGTGCACCCGCGCCGTCCGCGATAGGGGTCAGCTTGCCCTCGCGCACCAGCCGGTTGAGCAGCTGGGTGTGGTGCACGACCTCGAGCTCGACACCGAACTCCTGGTACTCGTTCTTGAGCGTGTTGAAGCAGTGGGCGCAGGTCGAGACGACCTTCTTGACCTTGTACTCCTTGAAGGTCTCGGCGTTCTGCTGCGCGAGGCCCTGGAACACGAACTCGTTGCCCGCGCGACGGGCCGGGTCTCCGGTGCAGGTCTCGCCGTTGCCGAGTACGCCGAAGCTCACGCCGGCGATGTCGAGCAGCTCGGCCACGGCGCGGGTGGTCTTCTTCGCACGGTCCTCGTAGGCGCCGGCGCAGCCGACCCAGAACAGCCAGTCGACCTCGTCGAGCGACTCGATCGTGTCTCCGACGACCTTGACCTCGAAGTCGAGGCCCTTGGCCCAGTCCATGCGCGCCGTCGGCGACATGTTCCACGGGTTGCCCTTGTTTTCCAGGCCCTTGAAGAGGCCGTTGAGCTCGGCGGGGAAGTTCGACTCGACCAGGATCTGGTAGCGGCGCATGTCGATGATGTGGTCGACGTGCTCGATGTCGACGGGGCACTGCTGGACGCAGGCGCCGCACGACGTGCAGGACCACAGGACGTCGGGGTCGATGACCGCCGAGCCGTTCTCCGGCATGTAGAACCAGTCGTCGCCGGTGTCGCCGACCAGCGGTCGCTCACCCTCCTTGACGAGCGTCTCGCTCAGTCCCTCGCGCTGGTCCTCCGGAGTCTGGAGGTACGGCGCCTTCGCGTACGCCGCGTCGCGCAGCCCCATGATCATGAGCTTCGGGGAGAGCGGCTTCTCGGTGTTCCAGGCCGGGCACTGCGACTGGCAGCGACCGCACTCGGTGCAGGTCGTGAAGTCGAGGATGCCCTTCCAGCTGAAGTCCTCGATCGAGCCGACGCCGAGGATGGCGTCTTCGTCGAGTCGATCCTCCTCGATGTCCTCGAGGGTGACCGCCTTGCCGTCGATCGTCAGCGGCTTGAGCGCGCCGAGCGCCGTGCGCCCGGAGCCCTCGCGCTTGAACCAGATGTTGAACCAGGCGGTGAACCGGTGCCATGCCACGCCCATGGTGATGTTGCGGGCGATCACCAGCAGCCACACCATCGCGAGCACGATCTTGAACATCGCGATGCCGTAGACGATGTTCTCGAGGGTGTCGTGCCCGTCCGGGAAGATGTTGGAGACGGTCGCGCTGACCGGGTAGTGGAAGCGGCTGGCCTCAGGGTCGAGCTTGTACTCAGCGCCGCGGATGAAGAGGATCGCCGAGCCTTCGAGCAGCGCCATCGCCTCGACGAAGTAGGCCTGCCAGAAGTTCGAGCCGTAGAAGCGGCTCTTGCGGCCGAGGCGGCGCGGGTGGTTGATCTGGCGGTAGATGATCAGGAAGACGATGCCGACCGTGCTGAGGACGCCGAGCGCCTCCATGACCCACTCGTAGAGGAAGAAGTGGCCGATGATCGGCAGCGCGAAGCCGGGGGAGAACAGCTGGAAGTAGCCGGTCAGCACGGACGCGCTCAGCACGATGAAGCCGGCGTACACGAACCAGTGCATGATGCCGACCCAGTGCCACTGGAGCATCCGCGTGTGGAGCAGCGTCTCCTTGACCATCGTGAGCGTACGGCGACCGGGCTGGTCGGTCCGCGGCGTCGCTGCCTGGCCGAGGCGCATCACGGCGAGCATCCGACGGACGGCCAGGGTGACCGCGACGACGGCGACGGCCGTGATGGCCAGCGAGACGACGATGGCGAAGATCTGCATGGAGCGGGACTCCCTCGAGCGGCGGCAGTCGGGCGGGGCGACGCCGTACGGCGCGCCGTGAGCCTAGTTCCCCGTGCTCGGTGGTGTCAGTTCGCATGGACGTGAGAAGAATCCTACCGGCAGGTAACTTCAGGTACGCCGGACCCCGGTGACCCGACCGGCCTTCGAGAACGTCGCCTTCATCATCACCTTCGGGTCGGTGCTGGTCCGCGCGCAGAAGCCGTACGTCGAGCCGAGCCGGGTGTAGGGCTGGCCGACGGCCTTCATCACGGCGGTGGTCGTCATCCCGCGGCGGACGAGCCTAGAGACCTGGGCGACCCGCTTGCGCAGCCCGGGGTTGCGGCAGGAGTCGGGCGCGACGCCCTCCGCGCGCTCCCACATCTGCAGGTAGGCCTCGGCGCCGCGGGCCATGTCGTCCTCGATCTTCGCGCCGTCTCCGCGCTTCTGCGTGTCGGCGACCTTGGTGAGGTCCTGGATCCAGTCGGGGTAGAGGCCGTACTGCGCGACGCCGTCGGCGTTGATGTCGTAGACGCGCTCGCCGGCGTGCTGCTTGTCGACAGTCACGCCGCCGAGCCCCTTGAACGGGTAGGTGACCGGGTTGGCCACGTCGGTGCCGCGCGGGTCGCCCTGCGCGCCGAGGCCGTTCATGTCGGCGCCATACCCGATGCCCCAGTAGTAGCGCTTGTCCGCCCAGCCGATGTGGGTCCGCCACTTCTCGACGAACCCCGTCGAGTCGCCGGCGTACGGCGTGATGAAGCCGCCCTCCCGGTAGATCCGCGGGTAGGAGTCGGGCGTGGACCAGGAGTGGCTCGACACGACGCCGTGGTAGCCGAGGTCGTCGATCTGGTCGAGCGCGGACGCCCGCGCCTTCGCGCTCATGTGGTCGGGGTCGAAGATCAGGTGCCGCTTCGCGAGGCCGGCGATCGTGTGCTCGCCGAGCGTGGTCAGTCCGCGGGAGTTGCAGTGGTGCGCCGGGCCGTAGAGCGGCAGCGCCGTGTGCAGCGTGTCGAAGAGCTGGCCGACGGCGCCGAAGAGCGCGTCCTGCTGCTGCGCCGAGATCTCCTGCCCAGAAGTCGAGGGGAGCGCGACCTGGTCGCGGTCGTGCGACTCTCCGTCGGCAGGCTCGCAGTGCCGCATGTCCCAGAACGAGCCGGTCTCCAGGAAGTTGGCGGCATTGACCGCCGTGCCGACCGCGCCGTTGTCGCCGGCGACGCCGGACAGGGCGTTGTCGAACTTGTTGACGAGCTCCACCTGTCGCAGGCCCAGCCGCTTCAGCTGGTCGAGCTGGGTGTCGATGTCGCCGATGTCGCACTGCGGGATGTCGAGCTTCACCGTGCAGCCGAACGGCACGCTGGTCTCCATGCCCGTGACCACGGCGAGCTTGCCCGCGTTGATGACCTTGCGCGCCTGGTAGGGGCTGGTGACGATCCGGTAGAAGCCCTTGCCCGGGCCGCCGGACTGGGCGTCGATGTAGTCCTGCATCTCCCGCATGTCCTGGGCCTGACGACGCACGGATTCCATGTCGTCGCACTTCGCGTACTCGAGGCCCTTCTTGAGCGGGTAGACCTGGCAGAGCTTGTTGTTCTCGACGAGCAGGTTGACGAAGATCCTCTGCCCGCCGCGCCAGGCCCGCTCGAGCCAGCGGTAGTAGGTGCCCTCGTGAGTCAGTGACTCCGGCGCCGGCCAGTCCTTGAACGTCGGCCAGCCGACCGGGTCGTGGTTGGGCTGGCCGGAGAGCATCGACTCCAGGACTCCGCCGTACCCGCCGGTCGCGGTGTGGTCGGGGCAGTCGACCAGTGCGTACGGCGCGCCGTACGCGGCCCACGGCTTGCCGCAGTGGGCGGCGCCACCGAGGAACTCGAAGGCCATGCCGTGGGTGTGCGCGTCGACGTACCCGCGCACCTCCTGGTACGGCGTCACACCCGCGTGCGGGCGGCCCGAGACGTCGATCTGCGACTCGGGGTAGGCGGCGCAGCCGGTCGTCCGCGTGAGCGCGAAGGCGCTGGCGCCGCCGATGGTCAGGGGCGAGCCGTTGTTGGTGAAGGTGAACCGGTTGCCGGACTTCCGCGCGGTCCAGACTGTGGTGCGACCCGGTGCGCTCGCGCGTTTGCCGTCCGCGATCACGAACTTCCGGGCGGCGTCGTAGAGCAGGTAGTCGCCGAGGTCGGTCGGCTTGAAGAAGATCGGGGTGCCGGCCAGCGAGTAGCAGCCTCCTGCCATCGCGTAGCGGTCCTGCGGGCGAGCGGCCCGCGGCTGCGTCACGCGGACGGAGGTGAGCTTCGGGTCGGCGAGGCGGCGCTCGCGCTCGACGTACGACGCGGCCGCGGCGCGATCGGCGGCCGTGGTGGGGTCCTTCGTCGACGTGCCGAGGTCGCCGGCGCGGGAGAGTGCGTTCTTGTCGGCCCGCACGGCGGAGAGGGCGTTCTGCGCGTAGGCATAGCGGCCCGAGAGGCTGCCCTCACGGACCCCTGCGGCGCCACCGAGCGCGATGGCCGTCGTGACAAGGAGGGCCGCGGTCGCCACCGCGGCGACGACCCGTCGGCTCGAACGTGTGGTCTCACTCGACATGGCTCTGCAACGACTGAGGCCACCGGAGGTCACCGTCAGGGCGCCGGACTCACCACGCCCGTCGTCGCGGCGGGCTTGCGCCCGAGACCGGCGACCGCCAGCAGGATGAACGCGGTGCCGACGACCCCGCCCGCGCCGAGCCGCTCGTCGAGCCAGATCGCGGCGACGACGGCGGCCGTCACCGGCTCGAGCAGGGTCGCGATGACGGCGGCGCTGCCGGGGACCGTCCGCAGGCCGGCGTAGAACAACCCGTAGGCGAGCGCCATCGTGAACACGCCCAGGTAGACGAGTGTCAGAGAGGCGGTCGGGTTGCCGAGACCCTCCGTCAGCGAACCGCCGAACGCGGCGCACGTCATCAGCGCGACGGCGCCGACGGTCGTCGTGGCCGTCGTCAGGGTCAGCGGGGTCGTGGCCCGGGTGAGCGAGCGACCGACCACGGTGGTTACGGCGTACGTCGCGCCGGACCCGACCGCCAGCAGCACCCCGAGCGTCGGGTGCGGACCGGGCTCGTGGCTGCCGGCCGCGACGCTGACCAGGACCAGGCCGGTGAGCGCCACGACGAGCACCAGCACCTGGCTGCGACTCGGGGTCGTCTGGTGGCGCAACGACTCGGCGACGGTGAGCAGCACAGGTGCCAGGCCCAGGCTGACGACCGTCGAGACCGAGACGCCGACGGCGACGACCGAGCCGAAGTAGAGCGCCTGGTAGGCCGCGGTCCCGCAGCCGACGAGCACGACACGGCTGGGGTGCGCACGCACCAGCGCCACCAGTGAGGGCAACTGTCGCAGGACGAGCAGTACGACGAGGAGGACGGCGGCGGCGATCGCCATCCGCCAGGCGCTGATGGTGAGCACCGACATCGGCACCTCGTCGCGGATCACCTGGACGCCGAGGCCGCCGGTGCCCCACAGGACGCCGGCGAGACAGATCTGGAGCAGGCCGAAGCCCGCACGAGGGGGTGTCGTGCTCAGCCGATCCACCCGCCGATCCGACGGGTGATGCTGGTGGCAGTGGCGGTGACCTCGGCCGCCAGTGCGACGGCGTCCGTGCCGCCGTCGGCGTCGGGGTAGGTGACGGCGACGGCCGCCACCGGGTGCTGGTTGTGGTCGGCGACCGCGACGGCGACGCTGGCCAGCCCGGGCGTGACCTCGCCGTCCTCGACGGCGTACCCGCGCTGGCGGGTGTCGGTCAGCAGCCGCCGCAGCGCGCTGAGCGTGCTCGGCCCGTGGCCGTGCCGGTCGACGAAGTCGGACGGCTGCGAGTAGAGCGCGCGGACCTGGGGCGCGGGCAGCTGCGCGAGGATCGCCCGGCCGCTCGCGGTCAGCTGCGCCGGCAGTCGTACGCCGACGTCGGTGACGAGAGGCGGCCGGCCGGGTGCGCGCTCCTCGACGACGTACAGCACCTCACGGCCGTGGAGCACCGCCAGGTGTGCGGAGTGACCGACGTGGTCGACCAGTGCGGCCAGCGGTCGTCGGGCCAGTCGCTGGAGGGGTTCCTGGCGTGCGTAGCCGCTGCCGAGCTCGAACGCCGCGAGTCCCAGCCCGTAGCGGTGCTCGTCGGCGAGGTGGACGACGAAGCCTTCCTCGATCATCGCGTTGAGCAGGTGGTACGTCGTGCTCCGCGGCAGCTCGCAGGCGCGCATGATCCGGTCGAGCGGGACCGGGTCGGGCTGGCCGGCCAGGAACCGCAGCACCCGCATCGCGCGCGTGGCTGCGGGCACCTGGCTCATGCCCGAAGGCTACGGGGCAGCGGGCCTGTCGGTCGGCGACGTCTCGGGGCGGTAGTCGTCCGCGCGGTGGTCGACATCGGGGTCGATCGCATCGGCCTCGCGCAGCGCGTCCTCCCGGGCCGCCTGCTCCATGTCGAGCTGGCGCTGTGCCTCGGCGGCCTCCTGCTCGGTCCGCTCCGCCTCGGCGTGGGCCGCCTCGGCCCGGGCCTGCGCGGCGGCGGCCTGCTCGTTGGACGCGTCGACCGCGCCCAGCTGGGCGTCCGCCTCGGAGCGGAGCTCCGTCGCGCGGCGCCGACGGGCGCCCTGGCGACGTCGCATGCTCACGACGGCGGCTGCTGCGACGAGCAGCACGACGACGATGGCGATGATGATGATGGCGGTGGTGGTCATGGTCCCTCCTCGGACTGTCTCCGGAGCCGTACCCGACGGCAGCGGATGCACTCCTCAGGACAGCTCGCGCTCCTCGCGCACGGGGACCAGCGGTGCAGCCACCAGGGGGAAGATCGCGGCGATCGCGAACGCCGCGGCGTACCCCCACTGGGCGATCGCGAGCCCGGCGAGCGGGGGTACGGCGGATCCGGCCAGGAACTGTGCGGTGTTCTGCGCCCCCAGGGCGCGGCCGGACCAGAACGGACCCGCTCGCTCGGCGACCGCCGTGAACGCGAGGCCGTTGTCGGCCACGGTCACCAGCGTCGCGACGACGACGAGGAGAACGGCGACGGCGAGGTCGAGCGCCGCGGTCAGCCCGAGCAGGGCCATGGTCGCGGCGGCCGCGAGTGCCACCCAGCGCAGCGGCCGCATCCGGCCTCCGACGACGTCTGAGAGGTGGCCGACCGCGATCCGGCCCAGCGCGCCGACGACCTGGGCGATGGCGACCACGGTGCCGGCGGCGGCCGGTGACCAGTCGCGGTCCTGCACGAGCCAGACCAGCGCGAACGACCAGACCAGGAACTGCGGGACGACCAGCAGCACGGAGACGCCGTGGATCCGGGCCAGGTAGGAGTCCTCGCGGTAGGGGTTGGTGACCGCCGTGCCCGCCTTGCGCTCGGGCCGTGGTGGGTCGATGACGACGGCGGCGGCCAGCACTGCGGCGAGGGCGCACGCGATCGTCGGCACCCAGAGAGCGGCATGGACGCCGTGCCCGTCGGCGACCACGGCGATCGAGATGGCCGCGATGCCGACGCCGACCGGCTGCGACATCTGACGGATGCCCATCGCGAGGCCGCGGCGCTCGGGCGGGAACCAGCCGACGACCACGCGACCGCTTGCCGCGTTGGTGCTGGCCGCGGCGGCGCCGGCGAGGAACAGTGTGACGACGAGGAGGATCAGGCCGCCGGTCAGGGCGCTGGCGATGCCGGCGACGGTGGTGGCGCTGAGGCCGATGAGCATCACGAAGCGCTCGCCGCGGCGGTCGGTGACCCAGCCCCACGCGACCAGCGTGAGCATCACGCCGATGGTGGGAGCCGCCGCGACCAGGCCGGCCTGCGCGAGGCTCATGCCCTCCCGGTCGTGCAGCGTCGGGATCAGGAACGCCGGGCCGTGGACCATCACCGCGGCCGCGGCCTGCGCCAGAGTGCTGGCGACCAGCATCGCCCACCGACGGGCGGTGGAGACGGTGCGGACCGGCGCGGTCGGCCGCTGATCGAGGCTCACACCTCGTAGTCAACGCCGCGCCGGTCCCACCGTCGTACTCCGTCTTGCAGGGTGGCCCGTCAGGAGGCGCACCCGAGTCGCCGTACGAGGGTCAGCGCGCGGAGCGCCGGACCTGGAACCGCGCGTTGCCGAGGTCGATCACGGCGCCGGTCCCGTCGAGCAACGTGATCCGCAGGGCCGTCACGGCGAGACCGTTCTTGAGCTCCTGGGTCACAGCCGTCTCCAGCTTGGCCACGCCGGGGATCTCGAGCACGCCGAGGTCGGGGAACTCCTGGGGCTGCCCGTTGACGATGACCCGGCCGATCGTGGTGCCCTTCGTGCTGCGCGTCAGGGTGCGCAGGTGCTCACCGCGCCGGGCGACGTTGACCTGACCGACGACGCCCTCGATGCGCAGCTGATCGGTCACGGCGATCGACGCGACGCTGCTGCGCTCGAAGCCCCAGGCCTTGCGGCCGTTCTGGTCGGACCTCTGCTCGCTCTTCGCCACACCCGCGACGACCTGGCCGCCCAGGTCGAGACCGGTGAGGGAGCGGGCCTGGATCTCGCCGTCCGTGCCGGTGCACGGCATCTTCAGCAGCGGGTTGCGCCCGAGGTGCACGACGTCACCGGCGGCCTTGCCACCCAGCGCGTACGAGGATCCGGTGAAGAGCGCGGTCTGCACCCCGGACCCGATCTGCGCGACCGCGTGGGCCACGCGGACGTCGGTGTGAGTCGCGAGCAGGCTGATCTTGATGCCGTTGGCGAAGGCCCGGGCGCCGTCCTTGGTCTTGGGGGTTCGCGAGTGGCCGATGGTGACCTTGGCGAAGCCGGGGATGGTGACGGGCTGGCCCGGCGTCGGGATCGGCAGGGTCTGCGCGGGGCCGATCGGCGGCTGGAAGGTCAGCTTCGCGAGGTCGGTGTGCGTCGAGGTCCGGAAGGTCGTGCCGTCGTGGTAGGCGCGCGCCGTCGTCGAGACCGCGTCGAGGGACAGGGTGCCGAGCGGCGAGTCGCTCAGCACCACCTTGCCGATGGTGTTGCGCGCCCACGAGGAGACCACGCCGGCGTCACGGGTCGTCCAGACCTCGGTCGCGGCGGCGCTGATGGTGCCGAGACCCGGCAGGGCGACGTCGGCGAGGTCGTTGGTGCGGTCGAGGCCCGCCTTGTTCGTGCAGCTGATCGACTCGAAGCCGGTGGCGCCGGAGGCGGTGGGGATGTCGCCGCCGACGATCCTGCTGCTGTAGCCCCAGGCGCGCAGGGCGAACGGCGTCGCGGTCGGCTTCTTCGCTGCCGCGCGGTGGCCCTGGCCGGCGGACTCCGCCGACGCGGGACTGGCGACGACGGTGGCAGCTGTGGCTGCCGCCAGGGCCGCGACGGCGGCCACGGTGGTGCGGATGGTGAGTCGCATACGGGTTCCCTCCCGAGAAGTCAGCTCACTCGGGCGGCTCTCCCGTGCGAGGTCGTGCGTGGTTCCCCCCAGCTGTCCGCTCAACGCCTGTAGAGGCCGGGAGGTGACGGGTGACACACGTCACGTCTCGGATCCCAGACGTCGCGGGCCTCCCGGATCTGGTCCCGGCTGCGCGGGGCGACCACGATGGAGTCATGACGACCGGCTCTCCTGACCTGCCCGCGACCGTCGAGGTCGGCATGGCCGCGGTCACGTTCGACGACCTGCTCGCGGTGGCCCGGCACGGCGCGCCGGTGCGGCTCGGCGACGACGCCCTGGCCGCGATCGACCGCGCCCGGGCCGTCGTGGACGAGCTCGCCCAGGCGCCCACCCCGGCGTACGGCATCTCGACCGGCTTCGGCGCTCTCGCCACCCGCCACATCCCCACCGAGATGCGTGCCCAGCTGCAGCGCTCGCTGGTGCGTTCGCACGCCGCTGGCTCGGGTCCCGAGGTGGAGCGCGAGGTGGTGCGCGCCCTGATGCTGCTGCGCTTGTCGACGCTGGCGACCGGCCACACCGGCGTACGCCGGGAGACGGCGGAGCTCTTGGCCGGGCTGCTCGCGCACGGGATCACGCCGGTGGTGCGGGAGTACGGCTCGCTCGGCTGCTCGGGCGATCTCGCTCCGCTGTCGCACTGTGCGCTGGCGCTGATGGGCGAGGGCGAGGTGCGCGACGCGTCGGGGACGCCGCTGCCGGCGGCCGAGGCGCTCGCCGCGGCTGGGCTGACCCCGGTCGAGCTGGCCGCGAAGGAGGGCCTGGCGCTGATCAACGGCACCGACGGCATGCTCGGCATGCTGGTGCTGGCGATCGCCGACCTGCGGATGCTGCTCAAGACGGCGGACATCGCGGCGGCCATGTCGGTCGAGGGCCAGCTCGCGACCGACCGGGTCTTCGCGCCGGAGCTGCAGGCGATCCGCCCGCACCCCGGGCAGGCCGCGTCGGCCGCCAACCTGGTGGCGCTGCTGGCCGGGTCGGGCGTCGTCGCCTCGCATCGCGGCCCCGACTGCAACCGCGTCCAGGATGCATACTCACTGCGCTGCTCGCCGCAGGTGCAGGGCGCCGCGCGCGACACCGTCGAGCACGCCGCCATGGTCGCCGGACGCGAGCTCGACTCGGCCGTCGACAACCCCGTGGTGCTGGCGGAGGAAGGTCGCGTCGAGTCGAACGGCAACTTCCACGGTGCCCCGGTCGCCTACGTGCTCGACTTCCTCGCCATCGTCACCGCGGACGTGGCGTCGATCAGCGAGCGCCGTACGGACCGGTTCCTCGACAAGGCCCGCAACCACGGGCTTCCGCCGTTCCTCGCCGACGACCCCGGCGTCGACAGCGGCCACATGATCGCGCAGTACACCCAGGCCGCGATCGTCTCGGAGCTGAAGCGGCTCGCCGTGCCGGCCTCGGTCGACTCGATCCCGTCGAGTGCCATGCAGGAGGACCACGTGTCGATGGGGTGGTCGGCCGCGCGCAAGCTCCGCCGCTCGGTCGACGGCCTCACCCGCGTCGTCGCGATCGAGGTGCTCACCGCGGCCCGAGCCCTCGACCTGCGCCGTCCGCTGGAGCCGGCGGCCGCCACCGGCGCGGTCGTCGACCTGCTGCGGTCCTCCGGCATCGAGGGCCCCGGCCCAGACCGCTACCTCTCGCCCGAGATCGAGGCCACCGTCGAGCTGGTCGCCTCGGGCGCCGTCCTGTCCGCCGCCGAGTCCGTCATTGGAGAACTGCGATGAACGACGCTCCCCTGAACCCCCGCCTGCCCATCCGCGCCGCGCACGGCACCGAGCTGACCGCGAAGTCGTGGCAGACCGAGGCGCCGCTGCGGATGCTGATGAACAACCTCGACCCCGAGAACGCCGAGCGTCCCGAGGACCTCGTCGTGTACGGCGGCACCGGCAAGGCGGCGCGCAACTGGGAGGCGTACGACGCCCTGGTCCGCACGTTGACGACGCTCGAGGACGACGAGACGATGCTCGTGCAGTCCGGCAAGCCGGTCGGTGTGATGCGGACCCACGCGTGGGCGCCGCGGGTGCTGATCGCCAACTCCAACCTGGTCGGCGACTGGGCCAACTGGGAGGAGTTCCGCCGGCTCGAGGACCTCGGGCTGACGATGTACGGCCAGATGACCGCCGGGTCCTGGATCTACATCGGCACCCAGGGCATCCTGCAGGGCACCTTCGAGACGTTCGCCGCCGTCGCCGACAAGAGGTTCGACGGCACGCTGGCCGGCACCATCACCGTCACCGCGGGACTCGGCGGCATGGGTGGCGCGCAGCCGCTCGCCGTGACCATGAACGACGGCGTCGTGATCTGCATCGAGTGCGACCAGAGCCGCATCCAGCGCCGCATCGACCACCGCTACCTCGACGTCCAGGCCTCGTCGCTGGCGGAGGCCGTCGAGATGGCCGTCGCCGCGCGTGACGAGCGCCGACCGCTGTCGATCGGGGTGCTCGGCAACGCCGCCGAGCTGCTGCCGGCACTGCTAGAGATGGAGGCCCCGATCGACATCGTCACCGACCAGACCTCGGCGCACGACCCGCTCTTCTACCTCCCGATCGGCGTGCCGTTCGAGGAGTGGGAGGCCCGGCGTACGGCGGACCCGGCCGCGTTCACCAAGGAGGCGCAGGCGTCGATGGCCGTGCACGTCCGGGCGATGGTGGAGTTCCAGGACAAGGGCGCCGAGGTCTTCGACTACGGCAACTCGATCCGCGACGAGGCGCGCAAGGGCGGCTACGACCGGGCATTCGAGTTCCCGGGCTTCGTGCCGGCGTACATCCGTCCGCTCTTCTGCGAGGGCAAGGGCCCCTTCCGGTGGGCGGCCCTGTCCGGCGACCCGGCCGACATCGCCGCGACCGACAAGGCGATCCTCGAGCTCTTCCCCGACAACGAGCGCCTGCGGAGGTGGATCACCATGGCCGGTGAGCGCGTGCAGTTCCAGGGACTGCCGGCCCGGATCTGCTGGCTGGGGTACGGCGAGCGCCACCTCGCCGGGCTCAAGTTCAACGAGATGGTCGCGTCCGGCGAGCTGAAGGCGCCGATCGTGATCGGCCGCGACCACCTCGACTGCGGCTCGGTCGCCTCGCCGTACCGCGAGACCGAGGCGATGCTCGACGGCTCCGACGCCATCGCCGACTGGGCGCTGCTGAACGCGCTGGTCAACACCGCGTCGGGCGCATCGTGGGTCTCCATCCACCACGGTGGCGGCGTCGGCATGGGCCGCTCGATCCACGCCGGTCAGGTCTGCGTCGCGGACGGCACCGCCCTGGCCGCCGAGAAGATCGAGCGGGTCCTCACCAACGATCCCGGCATGGGCGTGATCCGGCACGTGGAC
This sequence comes from Nocardioides endophyticus, assembly GCF_039543845.1. NCBI lineage: Bacteria > Bacillati > Actinomycetota > Actinomycetes > Propionibacteriales > Nocardioidaceae > Nocardioides > Nocardioides endophyticus. The sequence goes on from NZ_BAABKN010000032.1 coordinate 41,700, forward strand.
GCGGGCTACGAGCGTGCGGCCGAGGTGGCCGCCGAGCGCGGCGTGCGGATCCCCATCCAGGAAGGCTGATCGCCTCTACAGTGAGCGCGTGAGCCAGCAGCCGGCCCGTTCTCGGGCAACGTTGACCGACATCAGCTCCCGTGCCTGGGAGCACCCCGCCGACCAGGGCGCGCTGGTCGCGCTCCGGAAGCTCAAGGGCTTCGACACGCTGCTGAAGACCATGTCGGGCCTCTTCAACGAGCGCACCGTACGCCTGGTCTTCCTCGGGTCCGCGATCCGCGTGGACGACCGGCAGTTCACCCGGCTGCACCGGATCCTGGGCGAGGTCGGCCGCACCCTGGACGCCCCGGAGCTGCCCGAGCTCTACGTCGTGGCCAACCCGGTCCCGAGCGCGCTCACCATCGGCATGAACAAGCCGTTCATCGTGCTCAACTCCGGCCTGGTCGACCTGCTCGACGAGGACGAGCTGCGGTTCGTCGTCGCCCACGAGCTCGGTCACGCGATGAGCGGTCACGCGGTCTACCAGACGCTGCTCCAGCGGCTGCTCCAGTTCAGCGGCGTTCTGACCGCCATCCCGCTCAGCGGCCTGGGTGTCCGCGCGATCGTGGCCGCTCTCTACGAGTGGTCGCGGAAGTCCGAGCTGTCCGCCGACCGGGCCGGGCTGCTCGCGACGCAGGACCCGGCGACGGCCTTCCGGGTGCACATGAAGCTTGCCAGCGGCGGCCACCTCGACGACCTCGACGCGACGTCGTTCTTCGCCCAGGGCCAGGAGTACGACGAGGCCGACCTGCGGGATTCGGTGCTCAAGATGCTGCTGGTCGAGAACCGGTCGCACCCGTTCCTCGTCGTACGCGCCACCGAGCTGCGCCGCTGGGTCGACTCGGGGGAGTACACCCGGATCCTCGCGGGCGACTACCCCCGCCGGCAGGACGACGACCAGGCCACCGTCTCCGACGCCGCCAAGGCAGCGGCGAAGAGCTACTCCGAGAGCTTCAAGCAGAGCCAGGACGCTGTCGGCAAGATGGTGCACGACGTGGCCGGTGTGCTGGGCAGCATGAAGCTGTGGCTGGACGAGACGCTGCGTCGGGGCGAAGACTGAGCAGCTCAGAACTGCCTCTGCTCGGGTAGGAGCCCGCCATGAGCGTCGACGTCGGACCCCGGCCCACCCTCGCCCAGCAGCTGGTGCGGCGCAAGCCGATCAAGCTCCAACGCGGTCCGCACGACGGGCCGGACCTGAAGCGCAGCTTCGGGACCTTCCAGCTGATGATGTTCGGCGTCGGCGCGACCGTCGGCACCGGCATCTTCTTCGTCCTCCAGGAGGCCGTGCCCGACAGCGGTCCGGCGGTGATCATCTCGTTCCTGGTGGCCGGCCTCGGTGCCGGGCTCTCGGCGCTCTGCTACGCCGAGGTCGCCAGTGCGATCCCGGTCAGCGGCTCGACGTACTCCTACGCGTACCACGCCCTCGGCGAGCTGGTGGCGATGGTGATCGCCGCCTGCGTGCTGCTCGAGTACGGCGTCTCGAGCGCCGCCGTCGCGGTCGGCTGGAGCGGGTACTTCAACGAGCTGCTCGACAACCTCTTCGGCTTCTCGCTGCCGGACGCGCTGTCCTACTCGCCGATCCCGTACGAGGACAACACGACCGGCATCATCAACCTGCCGGCCGTCGTGCTCGTGACGATGTGCATGGTGCTGCTGATCCGTGGCGCGAGCGAGTCGGCCCGGGTCAACACCGTGATGGTGCTGATCAAGCTCGGCGTGCTGCTGATGTTCGTGGTCATCGGCCTCACGGCCTGGAACGGCGACCACTTCGACGGCTTCTGGGACAAGGGCGCGGCCGGCATCTCGGCGGCGGCCGCCACGATCTTCTTCTCGTTCATCGGGCTCGATGCCGTGTCGACGGCCGGCGAGGAGGTGCGTGACCCCCAGAAGGCGCTGCCCCGCGCGATCATGGGCGCCCTCGGCGTCGTCGTGACCGTCTACGTGCTGGTGGCGATCGCGGGACTCTCGGCGCAGCCCGCCTCGGAGTTCTCGGACCCGGAGCAGCAGGATGCCGGCCTCTCCGTGATCCTGGAGAACGTCACCGGCCATGCCGCCTGGGGCACGGTGCTCGCCGCCGGCGCGGTGATCTCGATCTTCTCGGTCACGTTGGTGACGCTCTACGGCCAGACCCGGATTCTCTTCGCCATCGGGCGAGACGGGATGCTGCCGGAGAAGTTCTCGTCGGTGAGCCCGCGCACGCTCACGCCGACCTTCAACACGATCGTCGTCGCGATCGTGGTCGCGCTGATCGGTGGCTTCGTCCCGGCCGACTACCTGTGGGACACGGTGTCGATCGGCACCTTGATGGCGTTCATCGTGGTGGCGCTGGGCGTCCTGGTGCTCCGGCGTACGCAACCCGACCTCGAGCGACCGTTCCGGGTCCCGCTCTTCCCCATCACCCCGCTGCTGACGATCGCGGTCTGCATCTACATCCTGTCCGGCCTGGCGGCGGTGACGTGGGTGATCTTCGGGGGCTGGCTGCTGGTGGTCCTGGCCTTCTACTTCCTGTGGGGCCGCCGACACGCGGCGCTCAATTGCGGCGTCGAGATCACCGAGTCATGACGATCGTCGTCGGCCATCCGACCCGTACCCACGACCGCGCGGCGATCTCGCTCGGCGCGATGCTGGCCCGGTCCATCGGCACCGACCTGTTGGTGGTCTCGGTGGTGCCGGCGCCGTGGCCGACCCTGGTCGCGGGCAACGTCGACAAGGAGTTCGCCGCCTGGTCACGTGAGACGGGCGCCGCAGCCGTCGCCGACGCGGAGCGCGTGCTGGCCGAGGTCGCCGCGGACCTCCAGGCCCGAGCCGTTGCCGTCCCAGGTCGCTCGGTCCCGACGGCCCTGCTGGAGCAGGCAGCCGGAGTCGACGCCGGGCTGGTCGTCGTCGGCTCCGCCGAGGACGGCGCGTGGCAACGGGTGGGCCTCGGCTCCACCGCCGACCACCTGCTGCACGCCGCGCACGTCCCCGTGGCCGTGGCGCCGCGGGGCTTCGCCACCCACGCCGTACCCCGGTTCGATCGGGCGACCTGTGCCTTCCGTGCCGACCGCGCGTCCAGCGACGTGCTGCGCCGTACGACCGAGATCTGCGCCGCTGCCGGGGCCGAGGTGCGGATCGCGACCTTCGGCGTCCTCGGCAAGACGATGTACCCGCCGGAGATACGCGGCGAGCAGGACGTGCTCGACTCGTTCGTCGAGCAGTCCGAGGCGGCCCTGCGCGACGCGGCGGCCGCCACGGGTCTCCGCGACGTCGAGCACGTCGTCGCCACCGGCCGGGACTGGGCGGAGGCGGTCGGACGGCTCGAATGGCGCCACGACGACATCCTCGTGCTGGGCTCCTCGCCACGCGGCGTGCTGGCGCGGGTGTTCATCGGGTCGCACGCCAGTCGGATCATCCGGCACAGCCCGGTCCCGGTGGTCGTCGTACCGGAGTCGTGAGAGCCGAACGTGCGTCGAGACACCCGAAGTGGTTCTCCAGGCAGCGTTCGGCCAGCCATTTCGGGTGTCTCGACGAGATTCGGGCGCTAGAAGACCCTGCGCCGGGTGCCGCCGATCGGGACCAGGTTGAGCACGATGCCGACGACCAGCAGGATCGCGCCGATCGTGGTCAGCACCGGGATGCTCGCGATGAGTCCGATGATGAGCAGGATGAGTCCGAGGATCACCATTGTGTTTCTCCCTCCGTCGTGGCCCGGGTTCGGGCCAAGGACGTGGGTACCCGTCGTCTCGGAGGGCAAACGTCAGCGAGGACTCTCGAGGATCATGGTGATCGGACCGTCGTTGACCGACGACACCTGCATGTCGGCGCCGAAGACGCCGCGCTCGACGGTCGCGCCGAGGTCGGCGAGGGCGGCGCAGACCGCGTCGTACAACGGCTCGGAGAGCGGCCCCGGGGCCGCGGCCTGCCAGGTGGGACGCCGGCCCTTGCGGGCGTCGCCGTACAACGTGAACTGGCTGACGACGAGCACCGGTGCCGAGACGTCGGAGGCGGACTGCTCCTCGCGGAGGATGCGCAGGTCCCAGATCTTGCGGGCGATCCAGGTGACGTCGGCGGGGCCGTCGTCGTGGGTGACGCCGAGGTAGACGAGCAGCCCGGCGCCATCGATCGCGCCGACGGTCGCGCCGGCGACGGTGACGCTCGCGCCGAGGACGCGCTGGACGACCGCCTTCACGCCTGGAGGGCGGCGATCGCCTCGTGGATGCTGAGGGTGCGGCGGGCGGACTCGACGTGGAGGTTCTCGACCATCCGGCCGTTGTAGGTCACGACGCCGGTGCCCTTCCCGTCCTCGAAGGCCTGGATCAGGCCGCGGGCGTCCTCGACGGCCTGCTCGCTCGGCGCGAAGGCGGCGTTGGCGCCCTCGACCTGGCCGGGGTGGACCAGCGTCTTGCCGTCGAACCCCATCTGCCGGCCCTGGTCGCACTCGGCGAGGAAGCCCTCGGTGTCCTTCACGTCGTTGTAGACGCCGTCGAGGATCGAGATGCCGGCCGCGCGAGCGCCGAGCAGGGCGGTGTGCAGGCTCGGCAGGATCGGGGCCCGACCCGGCACGTGCTCGGCGTACAGCTCCTTGACGAGGTCGTTGGTGCCCATCACGAAGCAGGTCAGCCGCTCGGACGCGCGGGCGATGCTCAGCACGTCGAGGATGGCGATCGGCGTCTCGATCATCGCCCAGAGCTTGGTGTGGTCGGGGGCGCCGTGCTTCTCGAGGGTGGCGACGAGCTGGGCGACCTCGGCGGCGCTGTTGACCTTGGGCACGACGACCGCGTCCGGCCCGGCCTGTGCGGCAGCGGCGAGGTCGGCGTCGTGCCACTCGGTGCCGATGCCGTTGACCCGGATGGTGAGCGTACGGCGGCCGTAGTCGCCGCTCGACGCGGCTGCTGCGGCGGCCTCACGTGCCGTCGGCTTGGCATCGGGGGCGACGGCGTCCTCGAGGTCGAAGATCACCGCGTCGATGGGCAGCGTCTTGGCCTTCTCCACTGCCTTGGCGTTGGAGCTGGGCATGTAGAGGACGCTGCGCAGCGGCGTGAAGTCGGCCATCTCAGTCCACCTCGCTCTGTTGATCTTCGATGCTGTCGTACGCCTTCTTGAGCTCGGGATCGATCGCGGCCAGCTGCTCGGCGAGCTCCACCATCACCAGGCACTGCTTGAGGGAGGCGTCGTCCTCCATCTTGCCGTCGAGCATCACCGCGCCGGTACCGTCACCCATGGCGGCCGCGACCCGGCGGGCGTGTGCGACGTCCTCGACGCTGGGGCTGAAGACCCGGTTGGCGATCGCGATCTGCTTGGGGTGCAGGCTCCAGGTGCCGACGCAGCCGAGCAGGAAGGCGTTGCGGAACTGGTCCTCGCACGCGACCACGTCGGCGATGTCGCCGAACGGCCCGTAGTAGGCGTAGATGCCGTGCATCGCACAGGCGTCGACCATCCGGGCGATCGTGTAGTGCCAGAGGTCCTGCTGGTACGTCGCGCGCTGGGCCTCGAGGTTGGCGACGCCGCCCTCGCGGGGCGGGTCCTGGCGCACCAGGTAGCCGGGGTGGCCGCCGCCGACGCGAGTGGTCTTCATCCGGCGGTCGGCGGCGAGGTCGGCCGGGCCGAGGCTCAGGCCCTGCATGCGCGGGCTGGCGCCGCAGATCTCCTCGACGTTGGCCACGCCGCGGGCGGTCTCGAGGATCGCGTGGATCAGGATCGGCCTGTCGAGCCCGGCCTTCGCCTCGAGCTGCGCGAGCAGGCGGTCGACGTAGTGGATGTCCTCGGCGCCCTGCACCTTCGGCACCATGATCACGTCGAGCTTGTCGCCGATCGCGGGGACCAGCGTGGTGAGGTCGTCGAGCACCCAGGGGCTGTCGAGCGAGTTGATCCGGGTCCAAAGTTGGGTGGGTCCGAAGTCCGTCTTCTTCGCGATCTCGACGAGACCCTCACGGGCGGCGACCTTGTTGTCCGCCTTGACCGCGTCCTCGAGGTTGCCGAGCAGCACGTCGACCGTCCCGACCATGTCGGGGATCTTCGCCGCCATCTTCGGGTTGCTCGGGTCGAAGAAGTGGATGGCCCGGCTCGGCCTCGCCGGGATGTCGGTCAGGGGCATCGGGGCCCCCACTGCCAGGGGCCGGAAGAAGTCCTTCGCGCTCTGCGATCCGCTCATGTCGCGGAACGTAGCAGCGGATGGCTACGCGCCGGTATGACGGATCTGACAGGTGCGGGGTTTTCATCAGGGGATGGCTGCGGTTTCATCGGCGGATGGCTGCGGTTTCATCAAGGGATGAGGTCGAATCTGCACTTCCCGCGGTGAGTACGGCGAGGGAACTGCAGGTCGACCTTCATCCCTTGATGAAACCGCGGCGGTCGCGCAACTGCAGGTCGACCTTCATCCCTTGATGAAACCGCAACGGCCGCGCTCAGGCGTACGTGTAGAACCCGCGCCCGGTCTTGCGACCGAGCAGCCCGGCGTCGACCATCCGCTGCAGGAGCGGCGGGGCGGCGTACAGCGGCTCCTTGAACTCGTCGTACAGCGACTCGGCGACGGCCTTGGTGGTGTCCAGGCCGATCAGGTCGGCCAGCGCGAGCGGGCCCTGCGGGTGGGCGGCACCGAGCACCAGGCCGCGGTCGATGTCCTCGGCGGAGGCGAAGCCGGACTCGAACATCCGGATCGCCGAGAGGATGAACGGGATCAGCAGCGCGTTGACCACGAAGCCCGCCCGGTCCTGGCAGTCGATCGCCTGCTTGCCCAGCGAGCCCTCGACCCAGGCCCGGGACCGCTCGGTGGTGTCGGTCGAGGTCAGCAGCGACGGCACCAGCTCGACCAGCTGGAGCACCGGCACCGGGTTGAAGAAGTGGATGCCGATCACCTGGGTCGGGCGGGAGGTGACCACGCCGAGCTTCATGATCGGGATCGAGGAGGTGTTGGACGCGAGGATCGCGTCCGGTGCCTCCACGATCTGGTCGAGCTGCTTGAACAGCGCGACCTTCGCGGCCTCGTCCTCGACGATCGCCTCGACCACGACGTCACGGTCCGCGACGGAACCCAGGTCGGTCTCGACCCGGATCCGCGCGAGTACGGCGGAGGCGGAGTCGATCTTGCCCTTCGCCTCGGCGCGCTGCAGCGACTTCTCCAGGCGGCCGAGCGCGGCCTTGCCGGCGTCCTCGTTGGACTCGATCACGATCACGTCGTGCCCGGCTCGGGCGCTGACCTCGGCGATGCCCGACCCCATCAGGCCACCGCCGACCACTGCCACGTTCTTCATGAGCTTCCCTCTCCACGCCACACCGAATTCATCAGCGACGATTCCACCAGTGCCGGGGCCTCGACTGCGCGGCGGGTTCGCCCTGTGGGACGTCAAGTGTGACCTGGTCCTCCTGCGAGGCGTCGGCGGTGGCTTCCTCCCGCAAGAGCGCCAGCCCTGGGGGGAGTACGGCGTCGCGGTCACGCTCGGCCAGCTTCGCGGCCCACCACTCCGGGTCGAGCTCGGTCCCGGGTTCGGGCGGCAGACCGTGCTGGCCACGCTCGACGGCGCGCCTGGCTTGGAGATCGAGCCAGCTCTGCTGCTCGTGACGCCGGGCCGCGGCGATGGCCCGCTGTGCGGCACGACCGTCGTCGTGACTCTCGTCGTACCCGGACACCAGCGCACCTCCTGCCTGGCTCAGCGTAGTCGGCGCCACCAGCGCCGACGCTTCGGCGGGTCGGCCGGCTGGAAGCGAAGAGGGCGGCGGACCAGCCGGCGTTCGTTCCAGGCCTCGATGGTGGCGTCGACGTCGCGCGGCATCGTGATCAGAGGTGGTCCGGCGGAGAGGGAGTAGCGCGCCCGGATCACGCGCTCGTTGAAGTCCTCCACCTCGCGCCGTACGTCGCCCTCGACGTTGAGCTTGTCGAGCCGCTCATCGAGCTCGGCGTCCTCCTTGCGTAGCGCGATGCTGGGCGGGAGTACGGCGATCCGCTCGCGCTCGACGAGCTTCTTGAGCCACCAGTCGGGGTCGTGCTCGCCGCCCAGGCCTTCGATCGGCTTGCCGGCGCCGGGCAGGTTGTCGAACTCGCCCCGCTCCTGCGCCTGGCGGATCTGCAGATCGACCCAGGTGTTCTGGTGCTGGATCCGGGCGGCCGCGGCCGCCCGATCGGCCTCGCGACTGCGTGGCTGGTCCTCTTCCTCGGGCTCCGGCATCGGGCACCACCTCCTGCCCGGTCCAGGTTACTGAACGAGGGGGAGAGCCTCGGCCTCCTCCGCCACCCGCTTCGGCATCATCAGCAGCGCGCAGGCGGCGAGCAGCGCGGCGACCGCGCAGATGGTCCAGACCGTGAGGTAGCCCGACAGTGGTGCGTGGCCCTCGGTCGGGTCGTCGATCGAGCCCGTCGCGGACAGTGCGATCGCGAAGATCGCGGAGGCGATCGCGCCACCGATGGTCTTCGTCGCATTGGTCATGCCGGTGGCGAATCCCGTGCGCTCCGGGGGAGCGGCTGCGGCGGCCGTCGCCGGCAGGGCCGCGACCAGGGCGCCGGAGCCAAGGCCCGCGACCGCCATGTTGATCAGCGCCTGGTAGGTCTCGTGGTGGAACGGCAGCCACAGCGCGTAGCCGATCGCGACCAGCACCGACGACGCCACCAGGGCGTTGCGTGGACCGAGCAGTCGCGCCGTGAGTGGCAGCGTGAAGGCGCCGATCGCGAGGAAGATGACGTAGACGCCGATCAGGGTGGACACGAAGCTCGCGCTCGCGCCCAGCCCGTAGCCGGCCACGTCGGGGTCGGTGCGGGCGAAGGTCGACAGTGGGATCTGCGCGCCGAGCACCGACATGCCGAAGAGGAACGCCGTCAGCTGCACCGGCCACTGGCCGGGAGTCCCGAGCAGGCGTACGTCGACGAGCGGCTCGGTCTGGACCAGCTCGTAGCGGCCGAAGATGGAGAGGACGACGAGGCCGAGCGCGATCAGCGCCCACGGGAGCGGGCTGGCCGGACCTTCGAGCCGGATGGCGATCAGGCCACCCATCACGAGGCCGATCGAGGAGCTGAGCAGGACCAGGCCGCCGACGTCGATGCCGCCGGTGGCGGTGCCCTCCATGTCCGCGATGCCGAACCAGATGACGACGAAGCAGAGGGTCACGGCGACTGCGGGAAGCGCGAGCAGCACGGTCATCGACGTCGCGTCGACCAGCGCGCCACTGGTGAGCGCGCCGATGATCACGGCGAGCTCGAGAGCGCCGACCAGGACCGCCGCGGACCGGCGGGTCAGCTGGTGCTGTCGGCCGGTGCCCGCCGTACGCCGGTAGATGATCGCCACCTCGAGAGGCAGCCAGACGACGTACGCACCCTGGAGCGCGGAGCCGATCAGGAAGGTCGTGAAGGACGGCGCGAAGGCCATCACCCACGAGCCGAGCGCTGTCACGGCGGTCGAGAGGAGCAGCACCTTCTTGTGGCCGACCAGGTCGCCCATCCGAGCCAGGGGAGGCACGACGAGCGCCGAGACGATCAGCTGCGCGGCCTCGAACCAGTTGACGTCGGCGTCCGCGATGCCGAGGTGGTCGGCGATGTCGCTGAAGATCGGCGTGTAGTAGCCCTGCAGGATGCCGCTGGCGAGCTCGACGCAGACCAGGAAACCGACGATCGTGAAGAGGCCCCTGGTCCGCGGGTCGTTGAGGGTGGCAGCCACGGGCGAGCTCACTGGGGGATCCTCTCGATGAGGCGCTGGTACCAATGCACGCCGTCGACGAAGGCGTCGACCCCGAGGTGCTCGTCGTACGAATGGATCGACTCGCGTTGCGCCTTCGTCATCCGGAACGGTGCGAACCGGTAGACCCGGGGGCAGATCTCGGTGAAGAACCGCGAGTCGGTGGCCGCCATCATGACGTACGGCGCCGGGATCGCGTCGGGAAAGACCTCGGTGATCGTCGACTCGATCAGGCCGAACGCCTCGTCGTCGTACGGCGAGACCGGGCTCGGCTCGTTCTGCTCGACGACGGTCACCTGCACCTGGTCGTCGCCGATGGTCTTGCGGACGTGCTCGAGCACGCCGGCGACGGTGTCGCCGACCATGATCCGGATGTTGACGCCGGCCTTCGCGGTCGAGGCGATCACGTTCAGGGCCGGCGATCCGGAGAGTGTGGTGATCGCGAACGTCGTCCGCGTCATCGCCGCCGGCTCCGCGCCTGCCGCGATCAGGGCGCGGGTCAGCACCGGCCGCATCTTGTCGGCGTTGGCCATCAGGGGCCGGAGCGCGCGGGGAGCGTGCGGCGCCATCCGGCGCAGCAGCTCGATCGTGGGTTCTGGCACGCTGGCTGCCATGTGATGCCGGTCGAGCTTGGTGAGCGCCTTGGCCAGCCGCACGGTCGGGCCGTTGCGCCGGGGGGTCGAGGCGTGACCGCCGCGGCCGTCGACCCGCAGCTCGAGGGAGGTCACCCCCTTCTCGGTGACGCCGACGACGCCGACCGGCGCCGAGACGCCGGGGAAGGCCTCGGACGCGATCGCGCCCCCCTCGTCGATGACGAACCACGGCTCGACCCCGCGCCGCCGCAGCTCCTCGACGGCGAGCCCCGCCGACGTGCCGGACACCTCCTCGTTGCAGCCGAAGGAGAGCCAGACGTCCTGCTCGGGGGTGAAGCCCAGCTCCAGGAGGTTCTCGACGGCCACGCAGATCGCGACCAGCTCGCCCTTGTCGTCGAGGGTGCCCCGGCCCCAGACCGCGCCGTCGTGGATCTCCGCACCGAACGGCGGGTGCTGCCAGGACGCGTCCTCCTCGACGGGTACGACGTCGAGGTGGGCCATCAGCACCACCGGCTTCTGCGCCGATCCTGGGCGGCTGCGGCCGACCCAGTGGAAGAGCAGGCCGTGGGTGTCGACCCGGGTCAGCTCGAGCCGCTTGTGGAGCATCGGGAACTGCCGCGCCAGCTCGGCCACGAACTCGTCGAACGCGGCGACGTCGATCAGGTCCGGGTCCCGGTGGGAGACCGTGGGAATGCGGACGAGCGCCTGGAGCTTGGCGACGGAGGGGTGTGTCACCAGGGGAGGGTAATCCCCGAGGCATGGTCTGAGATCCGAGACCCCGCCGGGGTGTGGCTCGTTGACCGGCGACCGCTACACCGATGGACTGGGGTGGTGCCCCCACCGCCCGCGATGTACGACGTCCGCCACCGGCTTGCGTGCCCGTCGGACGGGCGACCCGGCGGCCCCGCCGTCTGCGGGATGGCCGATCGTGATCACGCCGATCGGGTCGAACTCGTCGGGGATCGCGAACGCCTCGCGCACGGCGCCTTCCTTGTCCGCCGGCACGCCGATGAAGCAGGAGCCGAGCCCGGCGTCCGTGGCGGTCTGCAGGATCAGCAGGCTCGCCATCGCGGTGTCCATGTCCCAGAACGGCTTCGGCCAGCGCGCCTCGTCCTGGTCGGTCCAGCCCTTGTCGGCCTCGGCATACCTGCTGAGGTACGCGGCCTTGCTGGAGCACGGCAGGATCACGACCGGCGCCTTCATCATGCCGGCCAGCCAGGTGTCGGGCTGCTCGAGGTCGTCGGCAGTCGCGGCCCAGAAGCGGCGTACGTCGTCGGCGGTGTCGAGCACCAGGAACGCCCAGCCCTGGCTGAAGCCGGCGTTGGGCGCGCGGGTCGCGTTGTGCAGCGCCAGGTCGACCACGGCCGGGTCGACCGGCTCGGTCGAGTAGCTGCGGACCATCTTGCGACGGCGTACGACGTCCTGGAACTCCATGGAGCGAACTGTGCCTGACGACTTCGAGCGGATGTGGGCCGACCTGGCTCCGGTGGGGCGGTCGGCCTCGTCGGGGGGTTACTTCCGGCAGCCGTTCACGTCGCCCGAGCGAGAGCTGGCGGTGTGGTTCGAGGAGCAGTGCGTCGCCCGGGGGCTGCGGATCGAGGGTGACGACTTCGGCAACGTCGTCGGCTGGTGGGACACCGGCTCCGGGCCTGCGGTCGTGACCGGCTCGCACCTGGACTCCGTGCTCGACGGTGGTGCGTACGACGGTCCGTTGGGGGTGGTCTCGGCGTTCGCCGCGATCGACCTGATGCGCGCCCGCGGCGTGGTACCGACCCGGCCGGTGGGGGTGTCGGTGTTCGTCGAGGAGGAGGGCTCGCGGTTCGGGCTGGCCTGCCTCGGCTCGCGGCTGGCGACGGGCGCGATCTCGTGGTCGGACGCGCGCGAGCTGCGGGACCGGGACGGAGTGGCGCTCGGCGACGTCGTCCCCGGCGGGTCGTCGTCGTTGCTCGCCGCCGTGGGGACCTTTGTGGAGCTGCACGTGGAGCAGGGCCGTGACCTCGTCGACCGCGGCGAGGCGGTCGGGGTGGCGAGCGAGATCTGGCCCCACGGGCGCTACCGGTTCGACTTCACGGGGGCCGCGAACCATGCCGGGACCACCCGGATGGAGGACCGCGCCGACCCGATGCTGACCTACGCGATGACCGTGCTCGCCGCCAACAAGCAGGCGCGGCTGGCCGGCCAGCGCGCGACCTTCGGCCGGGTGTCGGTCGAGCCCAACGGCACCAACGCCGTGCCGTCGCGGGTCACCGCGTGGCTGGACGCGCGGTGCTCGACGGACGCCGCGCTCGCCTCGCTCGTGGAGGTCATCTCCGGTCAGGCGTCCGACCGGGCCTCGCGCGACGACACGTCGCTGGTGGTGACGGCGGAGTCGGTGTCGTCGTCGGTCGCGTTCGACCCGGTGCTGGCGGCCGCGGTCGCTACCGACCACGAGGGCGGGGACTGGCCGATCATCGCGACCCAGGCCGGTCACGACGCGGGCATCCTGTGCGCGGCGGGGATCCCGACCGCGATGCTGTTCGTGCGCAATCCGACCGGGATCTCGCACTCGCCGCTCGAGCAGGCGTCCATCGCCGACTGCCTGGTCGGCGTCTCGGCCCTCGCCGACACCCTGGAGAGGCTGGCGCGGTGACCTCGGCGTACCTCCTGGAGCGTGCCTGGGTCGACGGTGCCGTTGTCGACGACGTGCTGGTGGAGATCGCGGACGGTCGGTTCGTGCGGGTCTCCCCGGCTGACCGGGGAAACCCGCACGACACGCCGGGCGCCGACGGCGAGCCGCGCGGGAATCCCCGGCCGGCCGGGGAAACCCGCAGACTCGCCGGCCTCACCATCCCCGGCCTGGCCAACTGCCACAGCCACGCCTTCCACCGGGCACTGCGCGGGAGGACCCAGCCAAGTGACGGGCAGAGCCGGGGGACGTTCTGGACCTGGCGGGAGCAGATGTACGCCGTGGCCGGGCGGCTCGACCCGGACAGCTACTTCGCCCTGGCCCGGGCGACATTTCGCGAGATGGCCGCGGCCGGGATCACCAGCGTGGGCGAGTTCCACTACCTCCACCACCAGCCCGACGGCACGCCGTACGACGACCCCAACGCGATGGGGCACGCCCTGATCGCGGCAGCCGCCGAGGTCGGGATCCGGATCGCGCTGCTCGACACCTGCTACCTCAGCAGCGGGTTCGGGCGCCCGCCGGAGGGCGTCCAGGCCCGCTACACCGACGGTGACGCCGGACGTTGGGCCGAGCGCCTCGCGGCCATCGACCACACCCACGTCGGCGCAGCCATCCACTCGGTTCGCGCGGTTCCGAAGGACCAGCTCCCGACCGTCGTCGAGGCGGCGCACGGACGGCCGCTGCACGTCCACCTCTCGGAGCAGGTCGCCGAGAACGATGCCTGCCTCGCGACGTACGGCGCCACCCCGACCCAGCTGCTCCGCGATGCCGGGGCGCTCGGGACGCGCACCACGGCCGTGCACGCCACGCACCTCACCGGCGCCGACATCACCCATCTCGGCAGCACGGAGACGAGAGCCTGCTTCTGCCCGACCACCGAGCGCGACCTCGGCGACGGCATCGGCCCCGGCCGCGCCCTGGCGAAGGCGGGAGCCACGATCACGCTCGGATCCGACAGCCACGCCGTCATCGACCTGCTCGAGGAGATGCGCGCCCTGGAGATGGACGAGCGCCTGGCGACCCAGCAGCGCGGTCACTGGACCGCCGCGGAGCTGCTCGCCGCCGGGACCGCCCACGAGTCCCTCGGCTTCGACGATGCCGGGACCATCGCCGTCGGCCAGCGGGCCGACCTGGTCACCATCGACACCACCGCGCCACGGACAGCCGGCACCGGCTCCGACGAGGGCACCGCGGTCTTCGCCGCCACCGCCGCAGACATCACCCACGTGGTCGCCGACGGCCGCGTCGTCGCGACTCGCGACGACCACGAGGACATCGGCCGCGAGCTCGCGGCCGCGGTCGGGAGAGTGCACGCATGACCAGCACCGTGATCACCAACATCGGCGAGCTCGTCACGAACGACCCCGACGGCGACGACCTGCTCGGCGCGATCGAGCAGGCCGCGCTCGTCATCGAGGGCACGAAGGTCGCCTGGGTCGGACGGGCCGCCGATGCCCCGCAGGCGGACGAGCAGTACGACGCCGGCGGACGCGCCGTCCTGCCCGGCTTCGTCGACTCCCACTCCCACCTGGTCTTCGCGGGCGACCGCTCACAGGAGTTCGCGGCCCGGATGGCCGGCACGTCGTACGCGGCCGGCGGCATCCGCGCCACCGTCGCCGCCACTCGCGCGGCGACCGACGAGCAGCTCACCAGCCACGTCGCGCGGCTGGTCGAGGAGATGCGGCGCCAGGGCACCACCACCGTCGAGATCAAGAGCGGCTACGGCCTGACGGTCCGCGACGAGGCGCGCAGCCTGGCGATCGCGCGGCAGTTCACCGAGGAGACGACCTTCCTCGGCGCGCACGTCGTCCCCGAGGGCGACCCCGCGGCGTACGTCGAGCTCGTCACCGGCCCGATGTTGGATGCGGCCAAGGAGCACGCCCGCTGGATCGACGTCTTCTGTGAGCAGGGAGCCTTCGACGAGGACCAGGCGCGGGCGGTCCTGATGGCCGGCGCGGCGGCGGGGCTCCGCGGTCGCCTGCACGCCAACCAGCTCACCTTCGGCCCCGGTGTCCGGCTCGCCGCCGAGCTCGGCCTGGTTGCGGTCGACCACTGCACCTACCTCGCCGACGAGGACGTCGCCGCGCTGCGCGACTCCGGCACCATCGCGACCCTGCTCCCCGGCGTCGAGTTCTCCACCAAGCAGCCCTACCCGGACGCCCGTCGCCTCGTCGACGCCGGTGTCAGGGTCGCCCTCGCGTCCGACTGCAACCCCGGCTCCTGCTTCACCAGCTCGCTCCCGTTGTGCATCGCGCTCGCGGTGCGCGAGATGGGGATGACCCCCGCCGAGGCGGTCCACGCCGCGACGTACGTCGGCGCCCAGGCGCTCGACCGCGACGACATCGGCGCCCTCACCGTCGGCAGCCGGGCCGACCTGATGATCCTCGACGCCCCGAGCCACGTGCACCTCGCCTACCGCCCCGGCGTACCCCTCGTGGCCGCCACCTGGGTGGGTGGGCGACCGCTGGGATCCATGTAACGGCTGGCGGACCGGCCTACCTAAGGCCCACGGCCACCTCAGATAGGGCACCTGCCCGATGTGCCGGGCTACCTCAGACGACGAACCTCGTCTCACCAACGAGGAGCTGAGGAGCCCACCATGTACGCCAACACCGTCTACCGCGACTACGTGAAGTCCGAGGTCGAGTACCGCCTGGGACGCGTCAGGGGCGAGCTCGCCGGCCGGCGCTGGCGCCGGTCGATCATCCGGCGTGGATCATCCGGGGAGAGCACGTTCGGCACGATCCGCTGACCCGCGCCCCGATATGGGCACGCACACCACAACAGAAAACGGGATCATGGACGACGTGGCAGCACACACGAGTCGCACCCTGGTCGGACGAGACGCCGAGCTGACGGAAGTTGCATCCGCACTCGGCGTCCGTGCGTCCGGCGACGGTACGGCGGAGGTCGTGCTGCTGTCCGGCGACGCCGGCGTCGGCAAGACCCGTCTGCTCGTGGAGCTGCGTGACCTCGCGTTCACCGAGGGCTGGCAGGTCTTCGCGGGCCACTGCCTCGACTTCGGCGACAGCGCGCTGCCGTACCTCCCGTTCTCCGAGGTGCTCGGCCGCCTCGCGGTCGACCTGCCCGACGTGGTCGACCAGGTCACGGCGCAGTACCCCGCGCTCACTCGGCTCCAGCCCGGGCGCCGGGTCATGGGTGGCGAGGACCGCGGCAGCGAGCAGAGCTCGGCACTCGACCGGACCGACCTCTTCGAGGCGGTCCACGTGCTCCTCGAGAGCGCCGCCGAGAAGGCGCCGGTCCTGCTGGTCATCGAGGACACCCACTGGGCCGACCAGTCGACCTGCGACCTCCTCAGCTTCCTCTTCTCCCGCCCGTTCGCCGGGCCGGTGGCCGTGGTCGCGTCGTACCGCTCCGACGACCTGCACCGCCGCCACCCGCTCCGCCGCCAGGTCGCCGAGTGGTCCCGCCTCCGCGGTGTCCACCGGGTCGCCCTCTCCCCGTTGACCGACGACTCCGTGCGCGCGCTGATCGCCGAGCTCGTCCCCGAGGGCCTGGCCGAGAAGGAGCTGGCCGACATCGTCGACCGGGCCGAGGGCAACGCGTTCTTCGTCGAGGAGCTCACCAGCGCCGCGGCCGGCCCCGGCCGATGGGTGCCGGCCGACCTCGCCGACGTGCTCCTCGTCCGGCTCGACCGACTCGACGACAACGCACGCCTGGTGGTCCGCGCCGCCAGCGCTTCCGGCCGCAAGGTCTCCCACGACATGCTCACCGCCGCGTCCGGGCTCGGCGGCGACGAGCTCGACGAGGGCCTGCGCAAGGCCGTCGAGATGAACGTGCTGGTCGCCAGCGAGGGCTACTACTCCTTCCGGCACGCGCTCCTCGGCGAGGCGGTGTACGACGACCTGCTGCCCGGCGAGCGGGTGCGGCTGCACGCGCAGTACGTCGCCGCACTGCAGTCGGGTGCCGCCCGCGGCACCGCGGCGGAGCTGGCCCGGCACGCCCGGCTCGCGATGGACCTCGACGCGGCGCTCTCGGCCAGCGTCCGGGCCGGGGACGAGGCCTGGGATGTGGGCGGCCCCGACGAGGCGGCGTACCACTACCAACAGGCGCTGGAGCTGCTTGCCGACGGCCGGCGCACCGGCGCTGCCGACGTCGACCTCTCCATGCTGGTCACCAGTGCGGCCGAGGCGCTGAGCGAGAGCGGTGACCCGCAGCGTGCTGTGGCGCTGCTGCAGGAGCAGCTCGACCGGCTGCCCGCCGACACCCCGCCCGCCTGGCGCTCGCGGATGCTCACCTCCCGCGCCGGCATCCTGATCGTGGTCGACACCGACGAGGATGCGGCCGAGGTCTCCGCCGAGGCGCTCGCGCTGGCGCCGGAGGGCGAGAGCAAGCTGCGCGCCCGAGCGCTCACGACCCACGCCCGCGTCCTTGCCGGCATGGGCCGCTACGAGGAGGCCCAGGTCGTCGGCATGGAGGCGCTGGCCCTGTGCGAACGGCTCGACTTCCACCAGCTCGCCTCCGAGGCGATCACCACCCTCAGCGGCCTGAAGAAGGCCGGCCCCAAGGAGGGCCTGCGGGCCGCGCTCGTCGACGCCGTCGACCGAGCCCAGATGTCCGAAGCGATCCACGCCGAGCTGCGCGGCCGGTTCCTGCTCGGTCGCTCCTTCGAGGACTGGGCGGAGTTCGATGATGCCGAGACCTGGTTCCGCAGCGCGATCGACCGGGCAGCCGGCGCCGGGCTGACCTGGGCGCCGTACGCCCTCGAGTCGCGCGTCCAGCTGAGCTGGATCAACCTGGTCCGCGGGCAGTGGGACGAGGTGCTCGCCCTGACCGACATGGGGCACGCGTCGCCGCCACCGATCCCGCGAGCGGTCCTCGGCGCACTGCACCTGACCGTCGAGCAGGGCCGGGGTGCGGACGTCGGTGTCGAGGCGCGCAAGCTCCGTCGCTTCTGGGCCCGCGAGGGTGCCGTCGCGATCCACTCGGCGTCGATCGAGATGGTCCAGGCCGGCCGCGCGGGCGACCCGGCAGCGGCCGTGCAGGTGTACGACGACGTGGTCGGTGTGCTCGGCCGCACCTGGCACGAGTGGTTCAGTGCCCGGATCCGGATGGCCGCCGTGGCGGTCGGCGCCGTCGCCCGGGCGATGCCGAACCTCTCCGCATCCGAGCGCGCGTCGTACGCCGAGACCGTGGGGCGGCTGCACGGCGACGGGCTGGTCGTCCTGCACCGCTACTCCGACCCGTCGGGCCACTGGGGTCCGGAGGGCCGCGCGTGGATGAAGCGGCTCGACGCCGAGACCCTGCGCGTGCGCTGGCTCTCGGGCGTCGACGCGCCACCGGCCGACGTCCTCGTCGACACCTGGCGCGACGCCGTTGTGCTGTTCGAGGACTTCGGACACGTGCACGAGCTGGCCAAGGTGCGTACGGCGCTGTCCGGCATCCTCCGCGCGACGGGCGACACAGCGGGTGCCCGCGAGCAGGGCGATCTGGCCCGAGAGGCCGCGCACGGCCTGGGTGCCCAGCCACTGCTCGACGAGCTGCGCGCGCTCGGCTCGGCGCCCGTCCGGGCCGAGTCGGCGACCGACACGCTCACCCCGCGCGAGACCGAGATCCTCACCCTGGTGGCCGAGGGTCGCTCCAACGGCGAGATCGCCAAGCAGCTCTTCATCAGCGCGAAGACCGTCTCCGTCCACGTCTCCAACGTGCTGGCCAAGCTCGACGCCTCCGGCCGCACCGAGGCCGCCGCGATCGCTCGTCGCAAGGGGCTGATCTAGCGAAGCTAGGTGCGAGAACCGTCCAAGGATCTCGTGCGCGCGACACTAGGCGCAGCAGGCCTGCTCGGGCGCGGCCGGCGCATCGGCGAGCACGGTGTAGACCTCCCACTGCTCGCCGTTCGGCGCGCCCTCGGCCCAGAACGTGTCCTGCTTCGCGTAGCAGCAGATGGTGTCGCGCTCGTCGACCGACGCCAGGCCGGACTCCTGGACCGCGAAAAGCGCGATGTCTGGGTCCACTACCGCGTCAACGCACCCGCACTCGGCGATCTCGCCGCGCTGCTGGGCGGGTGACCAGGTGACCGTGCCCCTCGTCGTACGCCGTGGGATGGCCGAGCTGGTGGGTACGGCGTTCCTGGTCGCGGACCTCGCGCCCTGACCGGTGTACGCCGGGGGCGCATGGGTACATGATCGACTCAGCAAGCATCCGACCCAGGGAGGACCCACCATGACCCCCGCAGAGCCCCTCAACGACGACGAGATGACCACCGGGCCGGGCGGAGACGTGCCCACCGGCTCCGGTGGTGACGCCGACGGCACCGACGGCGACGCGACCGACACCACGGACGGCGACGCCAGCGACGGCGACGGCACGGACGGCGGTGACAGCGACGGCACGGACGGCGGTGACAGCGACGGCACCGACGGTGGCGACAGCGACGGCACCGACTCCTGAGTTGTCAGCACTGGATCTGCTCAGCGGTGATGCCCAGACCTTCCTCGCGAAGGTCTGGGCATCCCGCGTGCATCTGCACCGCACGGACCCGGCTGAGCTCGTCGGGCTCCTCTCGCTCGACGACGCCGATCACCTGCTGACCTCCACGGCGATCCGCACACCCGCCATCCGGATGGCGCAGGACGGCTCGGTGCTGCCGGAGTCGTCGTACACCCGAGGAGCCACGCTCGCCGGCAAGCCCGTCACCGGCCTGGTCGACGCCCGCAAGGCGCTCGCACTCTTCGACGGCGGCGCGACCGTCGTGTTCCAGGGACTGCAGCGCTACTGGCCGCCGCTGACCCGGCTGATCGCCGAGCTCGAGCTCGAGCTCGGCCATCCCTGTCAGGCGAACGCCTACCTGACGCCTCCGGGCGCGCAGGGGTTCGCGGTCCACTCCGACTCGCACGACGTCTTCGTGTTCCAGACCGCCGGCTCCAAGCTCTGGGAGATCCATGGTGCCGACGGCCCGGAGGACGTGCTGCTGGAGCCGGGGCTGTCGATGTACCTGCCCACCGGCACCCCGCACGCCGCCCGCGCGCAGGACACCGTGTCCCTCCACGTCACGCTCGGCATCAACCAGCTCACCTGGCGCGGCCTGGTCGAGCACACCATGAAGCCGGTGCTCGCCGACGTGCCCGACGACCACCTGCCCGCCGGCTACCTCGACGATCCCTCGCTGCTCGCCGACGGGCTGGCCGAGCGGCTCGAGGAGCTCGCGGCCGCCGTACGCCGGGTGGACGCATCCGCCGCGGTCGAGAGCGAGATCCGGCGGTTCCTCACCAGTCGACCGCCGCGGCTCGGCGGCGGGCTCCACGACGTGCTCGGCCGCGAGGCGATCGACGCGACGACCCGGCTGCGTCGCCGGGCCGGGCACCCCTGCGTGCTGCTCGACCGCGGCGAACAGGTGGAGGTGCTGCTCGGCGACCGGACGATGACCGTGCCGGCCCGGATCCGCCCGGCGCTCGACGAGGTCCGCGCGCGCGGCGAGCTCACCCCGGCCGACCTGCCGCTGGACCCGGAGAGCAACCTGGTGCTGTGCCGCCGCCTGATCCGCGAGGGCCTCTTGGAGATCGCGTGAGCTTCCGCTGCGCCGCCGCGAGCGTGCTCCGCGACGAACCCGTCCTCGGCACCGCCACGCACGTCCGCACCTGGCTGCTCCTCGAGCACGTCGGCCCGTGGGGCGACAAGGCGCTGCGCGATGCTCGTCTGCCCGAGGGACTGGGTGCCGAGCTCCAACGACGCGCGGCCGAGCACCGCGCCAAGATCCTGCTCATCCGCCGCTACAGCTCAGCTCCCGACGGTGACGGGCTCCGTGTCTTCGCGGCGTACGCCGACCCGGTGAGCCCGCGCCTCGAGGCCGGACGTCTCGCGGACCCGCGCGAGGTGTTCGACATCGACCTCGGGGCGCTGCGCCGCGGCGGCACGAGCGGCCTGACGCCGTACGACGGATCGGTCTTCTGCGTCTGCACCAACGGTCGTCACGACGCCTGCTGCGCGGAGCGCGGGCGGCCCGTCGCGAAGGCGCTCGACCAGGCGCATCCCGAGGAGACGTGGGAGGTCTCGCACGTCGGTGGCGACCGGTTCGCGGCCAACATGGTCGTCCTGCCGCACGGGCTCTACTACGGGCGGTTGGACCCGGCCTCGGCGATCGCCGCCGCCGGCGCGCACCTCTCCGGGGAGCTCGACCTCGACCACCTGCGCGGGCGCTCGTCCTACCCGATGGCCGTCCAGGCGGCCGAGATCCAGCTCCGTCGCGAGCTCGGCGCGACCCGTCGCGACGACGTCGTGTTCGTCGACCGCTCGACCGACGCTGACCTCACCACCGCCACGTTCGCCGTGGCGGGAGCGACGTACGACGTGCAGGTCAGGGCGGTCCGAGACGGCGCGGCTCGGCTCACCTGCAAGGCCGGCCGGGACAACCCGGTCCCGGCGTACGAGCTGGTGTCGGTCAGCCGACGACCCTGACGCCGGCCAGCACGCCGGAGCCACCGTCCCAGGCGCCGGTGAGGACGGCGTCCGCCTCGATCTGCTCACCGACCCGGCGGACGACGACGATCTCGGTGTCGGCGGGGACCTCGGCGCCGACCGCGCCACTGCCGGCAACGGCGACCGACGGCTCGCGCGTCTCCCGCTTGCCGTCGACCTCGAAGAACTCCTCCGCGCCGCTGCCGCCGGTCAGCACCGTCGTCGCGAGGGTCGCGCGCCAGACCGGGTCACCGGTCGCGTCGTACACCCAGCGGGTGCCGAGGACCGAGTGCTCGATGGTGCCGATCAGGAAGTCCTCGGCGCCCACGAGCGGCGTGGCACGGTAGGTCAGCGGGACGTGCAGGACGTCGCCGGCGGTGCTTCGCAGGAGGATGCCCTCCATTCCGACCTCGCCGTCCGGGTCGTCGAGCCGATAGCTGCCGAAGGGCTTCAGCCCCGGCAGGTCGGCCGCCCACGGCCGGCTCGGCAGCCAGGCGGCGAGCAGCTCGGGCTTCGACGGGACCAGGGACGCGTGGTGGAGGAGAGCCATGTCTCGACCCTAGAGCCCGCTGCCGACGTGCAGACTGAGGCGATGGCCGTCACCGTCGACCTCGACCCGTCAGTTGACGCGTGTCAACTGACGGCCTAGCGTCCCCTGCGTGCTACCCACCACAGCGGTTATCGGCGCCGGTATCAGCGGGCTCACGGCCAGCAAGATGCTCGGCGACTACGGCGTTCCGTACACGACCTTCGAGGCCTCCGACCGCGTCGGCGGCAACTGGGCGTTCGGCAACCCCAACGGGCACAGCAGCGCCTACCGCTCGCTGCATATCGACACCTCGAAGCACCAGCTGTCGTTCCGGGACTTCCCGATGCCCGACGACTACCCGGACTTCCCGCACCACACGCTGATCAAGGACTACCTCGACTCGTACGCCGACGCCTTCGGGTTGCGCGACCACATCGAGTTCGAGAACGGCGTGGTGAGCGCCAAGCGGCTGCCGGGTGGCGGCTGGGAGATCCTCGACCAGGCCGGTGAGACCCGCCGCTTCGACCTGCTGGTGGTGGGCAACGGCCACCACTGGGATCCGCGGATGGCCGAGTTCCCCGGTGAGTTCACCGGTCAGTCGATCCACTCCCACCACTACATCGACCCGTGGACGCCCCTGGACCTGATGGACAAGCGGATCCTGGTGGTCGGCCTGGGCAACAGCGCCGCCGACGTCACCGTCGAGCTGTCTCAGCGGTCGCTGCGCAACGAGGTCACGCTCTCGACTCGCAGCAGCGCCTGGATCGTGCCGAAGCTGGTCGGTGGCAAGGCCGCCGACATGAACTACCGGACCATCCCGCAGCTCCCGCTCTCCTGGCAGCGGAAGGCCGCCCAGTGGGGCCAGCGGTTCACCTACTCCGACCCGACGCTCTACGGCCTGCCAGCGCCCAACCACAAGTTCTTCGAGGCGCACCCGACCCAGTCCGGCGAGCTGCCGCTGCGGCTGAAGTCGGGTGACGTGACCCCGAAGGGCAACGTGGCCCGGCTCGACGGCGAGACCGTGCACTTCGAGGACGGCACGTCGGCGGACTTCGACGTGATCATCTACGCCACCGGTTACAACCTGACCTTGCCCTTCTTCGACCCGGAGTTCCTCAGTGCTCCCGAGAACCGGATCGACCTCTACAAGCGGATCATCAAGCCCGGCATCGACGACCTGCTCTTCGCCGGGTTCGCCCAGTCGACGCCCACGCTCTTCCCGTTCGTCGAGAGCCAGGCGCGGCTGATCGCGGCGTACGCCGTGGGGGAGTACGTGCCCCCGTCGGTCGACGAGATGCACGCCGTCATCAAGGCCGACGACGAGCTCTACATGGGCCACATGCTCGACCGGCCGCGGCACACCCACCAGCTCGACTACTTCGTCTACGAGCACCAGATGCGCACCAAGGAGCTGCCGAGCGGCCGGGCCCGCGCGAAGGCCCAGGGCTCCCCGAAATTGACTGGCCGAGCGCTGGCGGGTCGGGCCTCGTGACCCGGGCGGCAACCAGGGGCGACGACCGCCGCGCCGCTCTCCTCGAGGCGCTCGACCACCACCTCCGCGACGCCGGCCCCGGCGCCAGTCTCGACGCCATCAACGTCGCCGACCTCTCGCGCCACGCGGGCGTCACGCGCTCGGCGTTCTACTTCTACTTCGACAACAAGGCGGCCGCCGTCGCCGCCCTGATGGAGGAGATGTACGACGACGCGTGGGACGCCGCCGAGCTGGACGGTGATGACGACGAGGGCATGCAGCTGCGGGTGACGAGCGCGATCCGCGCGATCTTCCGCGGCTGGTCGCACCGCACCTACATCTACCGGGCGATGCTCGAGGCCCGCGCGAGCAGCCCCGCCGTACGCGAGCAGTGGGACTCCTTCCAGGAGTCCTTCGTCGTGGTGCTCGCGGCCGTGATCGAGGGTGAGCGCACCGCGGGCGTCGCGCCCGAGGGCGCCGACCCGACCGCGATCGCCACCGCTCT
The DNA here is from genome assembly GCF_039543845.1 of Nocardioides endophyticus. Classification (NCBI taxonomy): domain Bacteria; kingdom Bacillati; phylum Actinomycetota; class Actinomycetes; order Propionibacteriales; family Nocardioidaceae; genus Nocardioides; species Nocardioides endophyticus. The sequence continues at coordinate 65,558 of NZ_BAABKN010000032.1, forward strand.
GCTCGACCTCAACGATCGGACCCTCGAGCGGCTGGTCCACGCGCCGGCCGACTTCGACTGGGACAAGCACGTCGAGGCAGTCGTGCACATCTGGCTGTCCAGCATCTACGGGAGGGCCGCATGAAGGCGGACCGGATCAAGCACGGTGAGCTCACCTTCGTGTCCGCCGGCGTCGAGTGTGCCGCCTGGCACTTCACGGGTGAAGGCGACGAGCTCGCGACCGATGCCGGGTGTCCCGTGGTCGTGATGGCACACGGGCTGGCAGGCACGATGGACTCCGGCCTGCAGCCCTTCGCCGAGGCGCTGGCCGCTGCCGGCCTCGACGTCTTCGCCTTCGACTATCGCGGGTTCGGCGCCAGCGACGGTACGCCGCGGCAGACGGTCTCGATGGCCGGCCAGCTCGAGGACTACCGCGCCGCGATGTCGACCGCCGCCCGGCTGCCCGGCGTCGACCCGCAACGCCTGGTGCTCTGGGGAGTCTCGCTCGCCGGCGGTCACGTCATCTCCGCCGCGGCCGGCCGTGCCGACGTCGCCGCGGTCGTCGCGCTGACCCCGCTGGTCGACGGCCTCGCCGCCGGCCGGCACGCGCTGACCAACCACACCAAGGTCGAGATGCTCCGCTCGACCGTCGCGGCCTTCCGCAGCAAGGTCGGCAAGCGGGTGATGATGCCGGTGGTCGCAGGTCCGGGTCAGCTCGGTGCGCTGACCCTCGACGGCGCCATGGAGGACTACCTCGCGATCGCCGGACCGACCTGGCGCAACGAGATCGACGCGACGGTCGGCATGGAGCTCGGCGGGCACAGGCCGATCAAGCTGGCGGAGGAGGTCGCCTGTCCGGCGCTCTTCCAGATCGCCGACTTCGACCGCAGCGCCCCGCCGCAGTCGTCCATGAAGGCGGCCTTCAAGGCGCGTGCCCACGTCCGCCACTACCCCTGCGACCACTTCGACGTGTACGCCGGCAAGCAGTGGCACGACGCGGTCGTGGCGCACCAGGTGGCGTTCCTGCGGCAGGTGCTGACGCCGGCGTCAGCCTCGAAACCGCGTCGAGCTTATTGACGACCATTCAATAGCGGGCGTACCGTCGGTGGGGTGACGACCCGGGACGACGTCGACCAGCTCACCACCCAGCGGTTCCGGAGGATGAGCCCCGGCAACCAGCAGAAGCCGCCGCCCGTCGACGCGTCCGCGCTGCCGCCCGGTCCGCGGTGGCCGGTGCTGATCCAGACGGCCGGACTGCTGCGGTTCCGGCATCGGTTCCACCCCTACATGCGCAAGAAGTACGGCGACATCTTCACCGTGCGGATCGCCCCGGGTGCTCGGCCGCTGGTGTTCTTCACCCGGCCCGAGCACGCCAAGGAGATCTTCGCGGGCGACCCCGAGGTCTTCCACGCGGGCAAGGCCAACGGCATCCTCGGTCCGATCATGGGTGAGCACTCGCTGCTCCTCCAGGACGGATCGCAGCACAAGCGCGCCCGCAAGCTGCTGATGCCGGCCTTCAACGGTCACGCGCTGCGGGAGTACCAGACCCTCGTCACCGAGGTCGCCGGGGCCGAGGTCGGCACCTGGCGCAACGGCGAGACGTTCCGCTCGCTCGACCGGATGAACCGGCTCACCCTCGAGGTGATCCTGCGCGTCGTCTTCGGCGTGAGCGACGAGGCCCGGCTGGCCGAGCTGCGGCCACGGGTCAACGCCACCGTCAACGTCAGCCCCGCGATCCTGCTGGGCTGGGGCTACCCACAGCTGCAGAAGTACGGACCGTGGAAGCGCACCGTCGACAACCAGCGCGAGCTCGACCTGCTCATGTACGCCGAGATCCGCGAGCGGCGTACGGCGCCCGACCTCGCCGAGCGCACCGACGTGCTGTCCCGGCTGATCGTGCAGGGCGAGGAGGGTGACGCACTGAGCGACACCGAGCTCCGCGACCAGCTCGTCACCCTGTTGCTCGCTGGCCACGAGACGACCGCCAGCGCGCTGGCCTGGGCGCTCTACGAGGTCGGCCGCGACCCGGAGCTGCTGGCCCGCTGCCGGACCGCGGCGGACGAGGGTGACGACGACCTGCTCGAGGCGGTGCTGAAGGAGTCCATGCGGCTGCACCCGATCATCCCGATGGTGGTCCGCACGTTGATGAAGCCGGCGACGATCGCGGGCTACGACCTCCCGGCCGGCACGACGGTCGGACCGTCGATCATCCTGGCCCACTCGCGCGAGGACAACCACGAGGACCCCGAGGCGTTTCGGCCGGAGCGGTTCCTCGGGCACAACCCGCCCACCAACACGTGGATCCCGTTCGGGGGCGGCGTCCGGCGCTGCATCGGCGCCGGCTTCGCCCAGATGGAGGGGGTGGCCGTGCTGCGCGAGGTGTTCGCGGCGTACGACGTGAGCGCCGTCGGCGACGACCTCCCGAAGGTCCGCAACATCACCAGCGTCCCGCGGCGGGGTGCGCAGATCCGGGTCACCCGCCGGTCGCCTCGATGAGGGTTCGCGGCGAACTGTAGAGAACCCAGTGGTCGATCGCGGTCGGTGCGATCGTCAGCGGTGGCCGGCGAGCGCTGAGCCGGGGCTGGACATCACCGGTACTGTCAGGCACAAGGCAACCGTCGAGACCTCTCTCGGCCGGTGACCAGCAACCATCAGGTGCCTCGACCGAAGGCACCTCATGTCGCTTCCTGCTCGTCACCTCCCGACCTGGATCGCCCGAGTCGCTGTCAGTGCCTGCGCTCTCCTGGTCGTGGGTCCGCTGGGCCCGCTACCGCACGCCGGTGCCGCAGGCCCGGCCGCATTCGTGGACCTGGGCAGCGCCGCGTCGTACTCGGTGCTCGCCGGCGCCGGAGTCTCGAACACCGGCGAGGACACCGTGCTCGCCCTCGACCTCGGGCTCAGCCCGACGGGTGCGATCGCCGGGTTCCCGCCGGGCATCGTGACCGGGACGACCCACGACAAGGACTCCGCTGCCGAGGCCGCGCAGGAAGACAGGGAGGCGGCGTACGCCGCTGCCGCCGCTCAGCCCGGCGGGACCCCGTTCGCGGGCGACCAGGCGGGCGTGACCTTCAAGCCCGGCGTACACACCAGTGCGGCCGCCTTCACGAACACGGGCACGATGACCCTCGACGCCGACGGAGACTCGAGCGCGGTGTTCGTCTTCCAGATCGGTGCCGCGCTCAGCTCCGCCGCAGCGAGCAAGGTCGTCCTCACGGACGGCGCGCTGGCCAACAACGTCTACTGGCAGGTGGTCGGCGCCGTGTCGCTCGGCGCCGGGGCCAGGTACGTCGGCACGTTCCTCGCCGCAGGTGTCGTCTCCTTCGGAGAGGGTGCCTCCCTCAAGGGTCGGATCCTGACGCCGGGCACGGTCGCGCTGGCGAACAGCCCGGTGACCAGGCCGATCGACGACCTCACCGCACCGGTCGTCACCCTCGCCGGAGGTCCTGTCCGGTCCACCAACGACACGACTCCGGCCATTTCGGGCACGACCGACGAGTCCGCCGGCTCACCGGTGTCCGTCACCGTGGGGAGCCAGACGCTCACCACGCAGGTCGGCGCCGCCGGCGCCTGGAGCGTCAGCGCGGCGGCGCTCCCGGAGGGCCCGCACACCGTGACCGCGTCGGTCACCGACGCCTCACGCAACACCGGCACGGCAACCCAGGTCCTGACCGTCGACACGACGGTGCCGGTCGTGACGATCGACGGCGGTGCGCAGCTGGCGACGAACGACACCTCGCCCGTCATCTCCGGCACCACCGACGAGCCGGCCGGGTCGAGCGTGACCGTCGAGGCGGCCGGCCAGCGGCTGACCACGACGTCCGGTGCCGGTGGCGTCTGGACCGTCACGGCGGACGCCCTGGCGGAGACCGCCCACGGCGTCGTGGCTTCCATCGTCGACGCTGCCGGGAGCACCGGCTCCGCGACCCAGGTGCTCACGGTCGACCTGACGAAGCCGGTCGTCACCATCGACGGCGGTGCCTCGCGCGCGACGAACGACTCCTCACCCTGGACGTACGGCGCGACCGGCGAGAAGGCTGGCACCGGGGTCGTCGTCGCGGTCGGCGGGCAGCTGCTCACCGCCACGGTGACCAGTGCCGGGACCTGGGGCGTCAGCGCGACGACCCTCCCCGAGGGGGCGCACCAGCTCGTCGCGTCGATCACGGATGCCGCCGGCAACACCGGCACCGCCCCCCAGCTGCTTGCCGTCGGCACCGCCCCGGTCGTGCCGGTGGTGCCGGTCGTCCCGCCCGAGCCGAAGCCGCGCTACCAACCCGACGGTGCGATCCGTGGCGCCAAGGGGCCCTTCGTGGGCGCGGGGAGGTACGGCTCCTCTCGCGAGCAGCGGACGACCGCGAGGGTTGTCCGCGCCCGCTCCGCGACGTTCTCCGCGCGCCTGACGAACGACGGTGACTCTCAGGACCGACTTGCAGTCCGGGGTACGTCGAGGAGCAAGAGGTTCGCGGTCACCTACCGACTCGGGGGCAGGAACGTGACGAGCGAGATCGTGTCCGGCACCTTCCGGACCGCCAGCCTCGCGCCGGGTGAGTCCGTCGTGCTGGCCATCAAGATCACCAGGACCGGGGCGTCCCGTCGCGGTGACCGGCGGGTCTTCGAGGTTCGCGCGACCTCGTCGCACCCGTCGCTCGAACGGGACGCCGTGGCGGCCGTCGTACGGCGTTGATCAGGCCTGCTCGGCCAGCCAGGTGTCGAAGCTCGGGCCGCGCAGGAGTGCGCCGGCGCCCGGCAGCATGGCGCCGTTCATCAGGCTCTCGGGCGCCGCGACCGGCTCGACGCGGACGTCCCGCCCGGACTTCGCGACCAGCCGACGCACCTGGTCGACCAGGTTCTCCTGCTTCGGTCCGCCCAGCTCGACGTCACCCTCGACCGCACCGGTGGCGACGTCGAGCAGCAGCCTGACGATCTCGCCGGTCGCGACCGGCTGGGTCGGCACGTCGATGATCTGGGCGACGCCGTCTTGGGTGTTCCACTCCAGCATCTGGGCGGCGAAGTCGAGGAACTGCGTCGCGCGCAGCACCACGACACCGGGCGCGATCTCGCGGTAGGCCTGCTCCTGGGCGAGCTTGGCGACGTAGTAGTCGTAGTCCGGGCTCCGGTCGACGCCGACGATCGACAGCACGACGCTGCGGCGTACGCCGGCGGCGGTCGCGGCGGTGCCGATGTTGCGGGCCACGGTCGGGAAGAACGTCGCCGCCTGGTCCAGTGGGCATGCGGTCACGTCGACCACGGTGTCGACGCCGACCAGCGCCTGCTCGAGGCCGGTGTCTGGCGAGAGCAGGTCAAAGCCGGTCTCCCGGGCGATCTCGACGACCTCGTGGCCCTCCTTGCGGGCGAGCGCGGCGAGCTGGGAGCCGATGCGGCCTGTGGCGCCGGCGATGGCGATCTTCATGTCGTTCTCCTGATCGATTTAACGCGGATGACTGATGTCCGCGATTAGATCATGAACGCGGACACTTGTCATCCGCGTATCCGCGTACGATGGCGGCATGAAGATGTCGGGTGGGGTGGAGTGGGCCGTGCACTGCTGCGTGGTCCTGAGCGAGGCGGAGGGGCCGGTGCCGGCGCAACGCCTGGCCGAGTTCCACGGCATCTCGCGCACCTACCTCGCCAAGCACCTCCAGGCACTGTCGCGGGCCGGGCTCGTGAGCTCGACCGAGGGACGGGTCGGTGGCTACGTGCTCACCCGACCGGCTGACCAGGTGACGGTCCTCGACATCGTCCTCGCCGTCGATGGCCGAGAGCAGGCCTTCCGCTGCACGGAGATCCGGCAGAACGGGCCGCTGCCGGCCTCCGCGGAGGCCTGTGCGCGGCCCTGCGGCGTGGCGCGGGTGATGCACGCCGCCGAGCAGGCCTGGCGGGCCTCGCTGAAGCAGGTGACGGTCGCCGACCTGGCCGCGGGCGTCACCGCCGATGTGGGGGCGGGGACGTTCCCGGCGTTGCGTGACTGGCTCGCCGGACAGGGCTGATCGCGTCCCGCATATGTCGCCGTGTCGGGTCGTCGTTCGGTGGTCGGCCGCGGCGCCCGCCGCGTACTTCGAGGTGCACTGACCGCTCTACGAGCGAGCCGCTCGTACGGCGCAGACCGATGACTCCTACGCCTTCGTGGATCTCCCGTTCGCGCTCCGGCCGCTGAGTGCGATGGGCAGCGCGCGTGGCCAGGGCGGGATGCTGTTCTTCCCCCCCCCGTGGTACGCGTTCGCCGACAATGCCGGCGGCTACTTCGACGGTCCCTGGGGGAGTGACATGCACGGCCAGATCTGCGCCGACCCGCTCGACCTCGGCGATGGTTGGTGGGCCTGCGGGATGACCTTTAGGACCGCCAGGCCGCCCAGGCCAGGCAGGCCAGCGCCGCGGTCGAGGTGGTGGTGCGGACGATGTTCCAGCGCACCCAGGCGGTCTCGAAGTCAGCCCGAGAGCCACCCGCCGCCAGGGCGTCGTTGAGGGGGATGTTGCCCATCGCGGTGACGGCCACGGTGCCGACGGCGCACACCAGTCCGGCGATGGCCCAGGCGCGGGCGTTGCCCGTCGTCGTCGCGACAGCCACCGCGGAGAGGGCTGGGGCGCCGAGGAAGCTGAGCAAGAAGACCGGGTTCACGATCGCGACGTTGATGTGGTTCATCGACGAGGTGAACGTGTGGTCGTCGGTGCGTGCCAGTCCGGGCGTCACCCCACTCGCCCAGGTGTAGTAGGTGCCGGCCTGGAGGCCGGCGGCGACAGTGGCTGCGAGGAGGGCCGGACCACGGAGGGCCTCGAGGAGATCGTTCATGGTGCCAGCACATCGTGAATGCGCGAGACGATCCATCGTCGTACGCCGCTCTTCCATACGCGAGCGTCCAGGCCTAGGGTCGTCCCATGGACGGCCTGGCCGCACTCCTCGACGGACCCCGCGCCCGCGGCGAGTTCCTTCTCCGCTGCCTGATGGACCCGCCGTGGTCGGTGCGGCTGGAGGACGAGTCGCCGCTGTCGCTGACCGCCGTGGTGCGCGGTGGGGTGTGGGCGATGCCGGACGGGGGTGCACCGTTCCACCTCGCTGCCGGTGACGTGGTCGTCGCGCTGGGACCCGACCACTGGACGATCGCCGACGAGACCTCGACCGCGCCGCAGGCGGTCATCCACCCGGGTCAGCACTGCACGACGCCGGACGGTCGCTCCCTCGAGGAGGAGATGCACCAGGGAGTGCGCAGCTGGGGCAACAGCGCTGTCGGCGAGACGGTGATGCTCACCGGCGCCTATCTCTTCGAAGGCGAGGTCAGCCGGCGGCTGCTGCGGGCGCTGCCGCGCTTCGTGGTCCTGAGCGAGCGCGACCTCGGCTCGCCGCTGGTCGCGCTGCTCGCCGACGAGATCGTCAAGGACGAGCCCGGTCAGGACGCCGTACTCGACCGGCTGCTCGACCTGCTCCTGATCGCGGTGCTTCGCGCGTGGTTCGCGCGGCCCGAGGCGGCGCCGCCGTCCTGGTACGTCGGCCAGGGCGATGCCGTCGTCGGTCCCGGACTCCGGCTGATGCAGCACCACCCCGAGCACCCGTGGACGGTCGCCGAGCTGGCGGCAGCCGGGGGCGTCTCCCGCGCGGCGTTCGCCCGTCGCTTCACCGACGTCGTGGGCGAACCGCCGATGGCGTTCCTCACCGGCTGGCGCCTGGCCCTCGCCGCCGACCTGCTCCGTGAGCCCGGGGCCACCCTCGCCACGGTGGCGCGCCAGGTCGGCTACTCCACGCCGTTCGCTCTCAGCACCGCCTTCAAGCGGACGTACGGCGTCAGCCCGCGTGACCATCGGGCCTTCGTCGCGTAGCCGGGGGAACCTTCCGCCCACCTCGACCGGCCGTCGATGACCTCGACGGCGGGGCGCAGGGAGAGATCGACGGACAGGAGGCGCTCCGGTCGCCGTCGAGGTGCATAACGGTGTCATAACGGCGTTGACCTGCGTGCCGGCGTACGACGCCGTCTTCGTGCCGGGGTCGCGCTAGACGGTATGAGGGACCCGCGTCGTGGGAGTGCGGGTTCATCAAGGGATGAAGGCGAGGCGGCACTCCCCGTGCGGTGCTCGCCGTGGGAAGTGTCGTTCCGACTTCATCCCTTGATGAAACAGCGTCGGCCGCGGCTAGCGGATAGTGCCGACCCCCGGGATCAGCGGCAGATCGAGCGCGGTGACCCAGCCGGCGGGCAGGTCGTTGACAGCAGGTACGGCGTTGAGCGCGCGCAGCCCGGTGGCCAGACAGCCGGCCACCGCCGGGGCACGGCCGGAGCCGTCGGCGAACCGGAACGCCGTCTCCTGGCTGATCGACGGCGAGCCGTGGATGTCGACGCGATAGACGTCGTCGGCCGAGCCCGCGGGCCAGTCGGGGGCGGCGTCGAGGCCGATCCGGTTGACGTGCTCGAGGCTGATCACCTCGCGGCCGCCGTACACGCCGTTGATCGTGAAGCGAATGGCTGCCACCTGACCCGCGGAGATGACGCCCTTGGCGGTCTTGCGGTCGGTCGGCGTCACCCACTTCTCCCAGGTGGTGGTGATGTCGTCGAGCTCGATGCCGGCGGCGTGCGCGATCATCGGGACGGTCGCGCCCCAGGCCATGATCAGCAGCTCCGGGATCTCCAGCAGCGGCGTGAAGTCAGGCGAGCGGCCAATGCCCATCTCGTCCTCGTAGTCGCCCTCGTAGTCGGTGTAGTCGAGCAGCTCCGACGCGCGCACGGAGTCGACGCGGCCGCAGAGACCCATCAGCGTCAGGGGGAACAGGTCGTTGGCGAAGCCGGGGTCGATGCCGGTCGTGAAGCACGATGCGTTCCCGGCGGCGCACGCCTCGGTGATCGGGTCGAGCCAGTTCGACGGGATCTGCTTCATACCGGGCCAGACCCACGGCGTCATCGCGGTCGAGCAGACGTCGATGCCGGCACGCAGGAACGCGGACATGACGCGGATGTTGTCGTCGGCGTACTGCGCGGTCGGCCCGTAGTGCACCAGCGCGTCAGGCTCGAGCGCGATCAGCTCGTCGACCGAGTCGGTCGCGATCACTCCGGTCGGTGCGATCCCGCAGATGGTGCCGGCGTCGACACCGACCTTCGCGGGGTTGGACACGCCCACGCCGACGAGCTCGAAGACCGGGTGGTCCACGATCTCCGCGATCACCATCGACCCGACGACACCGGTGCCCCAGACGACCATGCGCTTCTTCATGTTCTCTCCCTGGTTGAGACGAGCGGCGGGGTAGTCCCTGACTCTTCGGTTGGCTGGGAGCGCTCCCCGGGCCCGAAACGTCAGGGACTATCCCGGCAAGTCGGCTATCGGTCGAAGGCCGCACGCACCCGGTGCTCGGTGAGGCCGTAGTCCTTGAGCGTGTACGTGTGCGAGGGCTTCGCCTTGCCCTGCTTGGACTCCTGGTCGATCTCCTCGATCGCTGACTGCACCTCGGGCGTCCAGTCGAGCCCGAACTGGTCGTAGACGCGCCGGGTCACCCTCAGCGGGTCGGCGACCAGGTCCTTGAAGGCGATGTCGATGAACTGGTCCTGGTTGTACGCCGGACGCGCGTCGTGGAACGCGTGGAAGGCTCGCGACCAGAGATCCAGCTGGGTGTGGCCGATGACGCCGCCGACGTACGTCGAGCTGTGGCCGGCCGTCGTCTCCGCGGAGAGCGAGCAGGAGGACGCGATGCAGGTGACCGGGTCGCGGTGCGTGTAGACGATCAGCGCGTCGGGATAGACCGTCATCAGGGCGTCGATCGCGGTCATGTGCGACGGGTTCTTGAGGACCCATCGCTTGTCCCGGTCGTTGAGGCCGACCAGCTGGAGGTTCTCCTTGTGCCGCGCGTAGGCGTCGGTCCAGTCCTGCTGCTTGAGCCACTCGGTGTAGCGCGGCACGTTGGCCAGAGCCTCGTAGGAGTTGGACTTGCCGGTCTGGCGCAGCAACCGCCAGCACTCCTCGACGGTGGTGGCATCCATGTAGTGGATGCCCATGAACTCCGGGTTCTCGACGTGGTGCGCCGAGAAGGCCTGCTGCATGCCGTTGAAGATCGGGTCCGACTCCCAGGTCTCACGCGGCGGGCGCGGCTGGGGGTACTGCGTCAGCCACATCTCCAGACCCTGGGCGTTCGGGTCCGCGTGCAGGTAGCGGTGCAGCGCGGTGGTGCCGGTGCGCGGCAGGCCCATCAGGAAGATCGGCCGCTCGATCGGGACGTCCTTGTGCTCCGGGTGGACGGCGAACTGTGCCTGCGTGAGCAGTACGCCGACCAGTGCCGACTTCACCTCGGAGCGCTGGAAGTAGTTGCCGCGTGGCGTCAGCCCGGCCTCCGGGGACGACAGGTCCTCGATCAGAACCCGCAGGCCCTCCTCGTGGACCCGGCCGCCGAAGTCGGACATGCCGGTGGTGCGTACGGCGGCCGCGACGATGTCGTCGTACGACCCGACTTCGGGCCGCTCGCGCACCATGATGTTGTCACTCATCGGTCTCTCCCAGTCGGGTCGTCCGCTTCACGAGCACCTATAGCTAGCCGAGAAGCGGACGACCCGGTCATCAGTCGTGGAACTCGCCGCAGTCGACGGTCAGCATCTGACCCGTGACCGCGGAGGCCAGGTCGCTGGCGAGGAAGAGCGTCGCGCGGGCGACCTCCTCGGAGGAGGCGAGCCGCTTGAGGTCGGTCGGCGCCGCCTTCTCGGCGTACACCTCCTCGTGCGTCTTGCTCTCGACGGCGGCCAGGAAGTCGAAGTAGCCGCGGTTGACGTCCTCATAGATGTACGACGGCGCCACGCTGTTGACCCGGACGCCGCGCGGGCCGAGCTCGGTGGCGAGCGACGAGGCGAGGTGCTCGAGCGCGCCCTTCGAGAGCTTGTAGCCGGCGTACTCGGGCTGGGAGCTGAAGGAGACGCAGGAGTTCAGCATGATGATCGAGCCCTTGCTCTCCGCGAGCGCGTCGGCGAAGAGCGCAGAGAGCCGCAGTGGCGCGAAGACGTTGGTCTCGTTGACCTTCGCGAGCTTGCGCGGCTCGATCTGGGTGATCGGGTCCATCGGCGGGATCGTGAACGCGTTGTTGATCACGCAGTCGACGCGGCCGAACGCCTCGAGGGTCTTGTCGCGCAGGTTGATCCGGGAGTCCTCGTCAGTCACGTCGGTGACGACGCTGACGACCTTCACGCCGTGGCCCTCGAGGTCGGCCTGGAGCTCGAGCAGCCGGGACTCGGTGCGGCTGGCGATCACCAGGTCTGCGCCCATCTTGGCGGCCTCGTCGGCCAGCGACCGGCCGAGGCCGGGGCCGATGCCCGAGATGACGATGACCTTCCCCTTGAGCAGGGGTGCGGCGGTGTAGCGCTCCTCGATCGAGGTGTCGTGGGCCTCGGCGTAGCCAAGCTCGCTCATCGGCATGTCTTCCTGTTCAACTCAGCATCCTTCGGGCAACGGAGCGCTGCCGGGCGGCGATCCGCTCGGCGTACTCCTCGGGGGTGAGGGGGGTGAAGTGCGGGACCCGAGTCGGTACGTCCGCGAGCGGCATCACCTCGGCCACGGGGCCGTCCGAGGCGTCGAGGTCGCGGGTGAGGCGCTGCCAGCGCAGCATCAGGGCGCCGGTGCGGTGGCCGGTGGTCTCCAGCCAGTTCGCGATCGGCGTGTCGCCGGGAGGCGCCTCCGAGATCACGAACCTCATCTTGCCGTCCGGGTCGGTGACGGCCTGCGCCTTCGTGAGCGAGGTCTGGTGGGTCTCGTAGTCGGTCGAGGCATACCAGTCCGAGCCGATCTGGATGGCCTGGTAGGCGCAGTCGGTGCACTCGGGCACGGTGATGACCAGCGCCTCGTCCTCCGCCAGCGCGTAGTGGCCGATCGACGAGCGCTGCGAGGACAGCCCGCCGGGCGTCGACTGCGGTGCCGTCGGCTGGTTGACCGGCTCCTTGTACTGGAAGAAGTGCGGGAACGCGATCCAGGTCTGGATCGAGCCGACCAGGCTCTTCGCGGCGACCTCGTAGCGCTGGGCCAGCCGCTCCCTGCGCAGCGGCTTCGCGGGCTGGCCGAGGGTGTCGGCCCGCTCGATGGTGATCAGGCCGCGCTCCTCGGTGTCCCAGTCGTTGAAGACCTCGCGCACGATCATCGTCTTGGCGCCTGGCTCCGCGACGTAGGTGAACTCGAAGTTGCCGTCGGCGTCCTTCTCCAGCTCACGGTCGTCGAAGGCCATCAACGAGCCGGCCGCCGAGTCCGCGGAGTAGGAGCCCGACATGACTTGGAAGGACAGGTCGGCCGACGTGCCGCGACGCCCGCGTACGACGTACTCGACGCCCTCCTTGAGATAGGCGTTGAAGTAGATCGCGTCCGGGTTGTCCAGGCCCTGCCGGGAGAACTGGTGCGTCGGGTTGATGAAGAGCGGCCGGTCGAGGTCGTGGTCGAAGGCCATCTGCATGGCCATCCGGATCCGGCCCGCGAGGTAGTCGTAGCCCTCGAGGCGGTCCTGCTCGGTTTTGATGAACGGCGCGTTGGCGACCAGCTCCTCGGCCTCCGCGATCGCGTCCTGGAGGACCTTGGTCAGGTTGTAGGACTCGCTCATCGGGTCGCTCCTGTGGTGGTGGTCTCGAGGCTCGGCGCTGGCGCGCCTCGCACCTCGACCGCCGTTTCGGCCATGCCCGGGCTCATCCGTTGACCTTGTGGATGATGTCCTCGGCGTACCGCTCGAGGTGAGCGACCTTCTTGTCGAGGGGCTCGGTGTCGGGCCCCTTGATGTAGGGGACCCGGAAGCCGACGATGCAGTCGGTGACGCCCTTGTCCTCCAGGCGCTTGATGCCGTCGACGGTGTAGGCGTCGTAGGAGATGACGTGCACCTCGAAGTCGTCGCGGGTGTCACCCTCTTCCTTGCGGATCTCGGCCAGGCGGACGAGCAGCCGGTCGAGCTCCTCGCCGTCGCCGCCGGCGTGCATCCAGCCGTCGCCCTTGCGTACGGCGCGGCGCAGGGCGGCGTCGGCGTGGCCACCGACCAGCAGCGGGAGTGCCTTTGTCGGCGCCGGGCACTGCTTGAGCGCGTCCACTTTGTAGAAGTCCCCGTGATACTCGAAGAAGCTCTGTTGATCTTGCGCGGTGGTGAGCCCGCGGAGGATGTCCATGCACTCGTCCATCCGCTTGCCGCGCTTGGCCCAGTCGACGCCCATCGCGTCGAAGTCCTCGGGCCACGGCGAGATGCCGACACCGAGGCCGAGGCGGTTGTCGGACAGGAACGCCAGCGACGAGGCCTGCTTGGCGACCAGCACCGGCGGCCGGATCGGCAGCTTGAGCACGAACGGCGTGAGCCGGAGCGTGGTCGTCACCGCGAACAGGTGCGCGCACAGCACCATCGTCTCGATGAACTCCTTGCCGTCGAGGAACTCGCGGTCCCCGGTGTCGGTGTAGGGGTACTTCGAGTCGGAGTCCTTCGGGTAGATGACGCTGTCGGCCACGGTCATGCTCGTGTAGCCCGCAGCCTCCGCCGCCTGGGCCAGTGGGGCGTAGTACGTCGCCTGCGTCATCGCCTCGGCGTAGCTGAATCGCATGACGCCACACTAGAACGTGTTCCAGTTTTGTGCCAGAGTTCACACATGGATGTGCAGGAGATCAGTGACCGGCTCGAGATCGAGGGCGTCGTCATCCGCTACACCCGCGGCATCGACACCGGGGCGTGGGACCTGCTCGACACGGTCTTCACTGCGGACGCCGAGATCGACTACACCGAGTCGGGCGGGATCGCCGAGCGCTACCCGGCGGTGAAGCCATGGCTCGCCGAGGTGCTGCCGGCGTTCTTCCCGAAGCGGATGCACTCCCTGCACCAGTTGGACATCAGCATCGAAGGCGACGAGGCGACCTGTTCGGCGTACTTCCACAACCCGATGCCCCTGACTGTGCCCGACAAGGATGGCGGCAAGGATGTCGAGAAGGTCGTGGAGTTCGGCGGCATCTACCACCACACGATGACACGTACGCCGGACGGCTGGCGCAGCCGCAAGCTGCACGAGGAGATCGTTTGGAAGCGAGGCATCTGACCCATGGGGTTCGGACTTCCTGAGGAGAAGCCCGAGGGTCTCGACTCCCCGGTGACCGTGAAGGTCATCAAGTACATGGCGCGTGCCCAGGTCCGGCTCTTCAAGCTCACCAACGGCCGGGTCGGCTCGAAGTGGCGGATCGGTGCGGGCTTCCGCAAGCCGGTGCCGACGCTGCTGCTCGACCACGTCGGCCGCAAGTCTGGGACCACATTCACCACGCCGCTGCTCTATCTCGAGGACGGCCCGAACCTCGTGATCGTGGCGTCCCAGGGCGGGCTCCCGAAGGACCCGCAGTGGTACCCCAACCTGGTCGCCCACCCCGACACCGCCGTCCGCGTCCGCAAGCAGGGCGTACGCCGGGTCCGCGCGCGCACCGCTGACGCCGACGAGCGCGCCGAGCTGTGGCCGCGCCTGGTCGAGCTGTACGCCGACTTCGCCAAGTACGCGAAGTGGACCGACCGCGAGATCCCGATCGTGCTCCTCGAGCCGCGCTGAGGGAGGATGTCGGCGTACGTCTAGCACCGGGAGGAACGACGTGGTCGACAAGTTGCCGGACCGACCCAGCGAGGAGCACCCGATCATCGCCGGGCTGGTCGCCCTGGTGGGCGTCGGGCTGGTCGTCGGGCTCGTGATCGGTCTCGTGGTGCTCGCCGGCACCAAGGTGCTGGGCATCGGTGGCGACGACGACGGCTCGAGCGCCGACGAGCAGGCGAGCATCTACCTGCCGACCCCGTCGAAGACCTCGGAGGCGACCGACCCCGAGACGTCCCTCGCGCCGGAGGGTGAGAGTCCGAGCGAGTCCGAGGACCCGTCGGTGAGCGAGTCGCCGGAGCGCGAGATCACGCTGTCCGCCTCGATGACCGAGGTCGGCCCGATGGAGCAGTTCCAGCTCACCGGCGTCTATCCGATGGGCGAGGGCGCGATCCTCACCGTGCAGCGGATGCAGGACGGGTCGTGGGTCGACTTCCCCGCGACCGGCTCGGTCAGCGGCGAGGCGTTCCAGATCGCCGTGCAGACCAGCAAGTCAGGCGTGAACCGGTTCCGGGTGGTCGACACCGACTCCGGGCTGGAGTCCGGCGAGGTCCGCGTCACCGTCGGCTGACCGACGCCGTCGGAGCCGGTCGATCACGGCGGGCTGACCGGCCACGATGCCGGCGAGCACCATCACCAGGCCGAGCGCCTGGCTGCCGCCGAACGTCTCGCCCGCCAGCACGACGCCGATGATCGTCCCGGAGACCGGGTTGAGCAGACCGACCAGTGACACGGCGCCGGCCGGCAGCTGCCGCAGGCCGCGGAACCAGACGACGTACGCGACGAGCGTCCCGGCGATGCCGAGGTAGAGGAAGCCGCCGATCGCGCTCGCGCTCAGGGTCGGCGGGGTGCCCTCGACGATCAGGGCGATCGGCAGCAGCACGAGGCCGCCGGCGACCAGCTGCCAGGCGGTGAAGGCGAGCAGGTCGACCGGCGGCCGCCACCGCTTGACGAGCACGAAGCCCACCGACGACATGGCGACGGCGCCGAACGACGCGGCGACACCGATCGGGTCGACCGCGAAGTCGGCGCGGAGCACGAGCAGGGCCACGCCGGCGGCGCCGACGGCGGCGCCCGCCAGCGAGGCGGCGCGGGGCCGCTCGCCGATCAGTCCCCACGCGACCAGCATCACCATGATCGGCGCGGTCGCGGTGAGGGTGGCGGCGGTGCCGCCCGGCAGCCGGTAGGCGGCGATGAAGATGAGGACGAAGAAGGCGCCGATGTTGAGGGTGCCGAGCACGAGCGCCCGCCACCACCAGATCCCCTTCGGCAGCTGGGGGCGGAACGCGAGCAGCAGCAGGCCGAACGGCAGTGCGCGGACCATCGCGCCGAAGAGCGGGCGGTCCGGCGGCAGTAACGTCTCGGTCACGTAGTAGCCGGACCCCCACGCGATGGGGGCCAGGGCCGCGAGGGTGAGGGTGCCGCCCCAGCGGGCAGGCGTTGTAGTTTCCACGGAAGACATAATAGTTTCCAGGTGAGATATATTCCGAGGCATGCGCACCGTGATCGTCGGGTACGACGGGTCGTCCACCGCTGATGTCGCGCTCGCCTGGGCGCTCGACTACGCGCGTCACTGCGACGCCCGGATCCGGGTGATCCGCGGCTGGACGATGGCGACGGCGCCGCGCCCGGCGTCGATGACGCTCGGGTACGTACCCCCGCTCGAGGAGTTCGAGGACGCCGTACGGCAGCGGCTGCGGTCGGACGTCGAGCGCGTCGTCGCCGAGCGAGGGGCCGGCGTCGAGGTGGACTGCGACTGCGTGCGAGGAGCGGTGGCCAACGGGTTGATCGAGGCGTCTCGTGACGCCGACCTGCTGGTGGTGGGAGCCCGGGGCAAGGGCGGCTTCCGGGGCCTCGCGCTGGGATCGGTGAGCGAGCAGTGCGTCCGGCACGCCGCCTGCCCGGTGGTCGTCGTTCGCGACGAGCACTCCGCCGACGTCGATCGCATCCGTGACTAGTCGCCCGACCGGCGAACCCGAGGAGCTCGACCACGTCGGCCGGATCATGGCGAAGTGGAACGACGCCATGCCCGACCTCGACGTGTCGCCGCAGGGCGTCATCGGCCGGCTGCACCGGCTGGCCGCGAGGCTGACCGAGGAGCTGGTCGCCGTCTACAGCGAGTTCGGGCTCGGTGAGGGGGAGTTCGACATCCTGGCCACGCTCCGGCGCGAGGGTGCGCCGTACGAGCTCACGCCGGGCGACCTCGCCGACTGGACGATGGTCTCGTCGGGGGCGGTCACCAAGCGGGTCGACCGCTGCGTGGAGCAGGGCTGGGTCACCCGTCGGGTCAGCGACAACGACGCCCGCGGCCGGGTGGTCGCGCTGACCGACGCCGGCCGCGACGTCATCGACCGGGCGTTCGTCGCCCACATGGCCAACGAGCACCGGCTGGTCGGCCTGCTCGACGACGCCGACCGGTCCCGGCTCGCCGCGATCCTCGAGTCCTGGGGCCGGGCGCTCGGCGAGTAGCCCCGATGCCTGGCCCCGATGCCTGGCCCCGGGCTCGGGACTACTCGCGCCCTATCCGTCTCTGGTGATCCGGCCCGCTCGCCGGACCAGCACCACGCCGGCGAGCTGCAGGAAGGCGTCGAGGCCGACGAGTCCACCGTTCGGCCCACCGGTGTTCGGCAGGCCAGGTGTCGCGGGCGGCGGCCGGTACAGGCCAGGCGGAGTGGTGGGCGGCGCCACCTGGTGGGCGGCGCCGCCGTCCGGGACCGCCTAGCTCGGGATCCAGTCGAAGGTGTCCGGGTTGGGGCCGGTGCGGCCCGCCTCGCCCTGGTCGAGCGCGTCGATGGCAGCCACCTCGCTCTCGGTGAGCGTGAAGTCGAAGATGTCGAAGTTCTCGCGCATCCGCTCCTCGCGCATCGACTTGGGGAAGACGATGTCGCCGCGCTCGATGTGCCAGCGCAGCGTCACCTGCGACGGAGTCTTGCCGTGCGCGGTGGCGATCTCGCCGATGACGGCGTCGTCGAGCACCTTGCCCTGCGCGATCGGCGACCAGGCCTCGACCTCGACACCGTGGCGGATCGACGCGGCGCGGGCCGCCTCGTTCGTGAAGTAGGGGTGCACCTCGATCTGGTTCACCGCGGGGACGAGGCCGGTCTCCTCGATGATCCGGTCCAGGTGGGCCGGCTGGAAGTTGGAGACCCCGACCGAGGTCGCGCGACCGTCGGCCACGAACTCGTTCAGCGTGCGCCAGGTGGACACATAGTCGCCGCCGTACCGTGTCGGGAGCGGCCAGTGGATGAGGAAGAGGTCGATCCGGTCGAGACCCAGCCGGGTGAGCGTCTCGTCGAACGCCCGGCGCGCGGCGTCGGGCTCGTGGAAGGTGTTGTTGAGCTTGCTGGTGATGTAGAGCTCGTCGCGGGCGATGCCCGAGGCCTTGATCGCCTCACCGACACCAGCCTCGTTCTCGTACATCTGCGCGGTGTCGATGTGTCGGTAGCCGACCTCGAGCGCGGTGCCGGTCACCTGCGCGGTCTGGTCGGGCGGTACCTGGAAGACGCCGAAGCCGAGCTGCGGGATGGTGGTCTCGTTGTTCAGGACGACGTTGGAAACGGTCATACCTGTTCCATCTCCGGGCGGGGGGTCGAACATTCCCATGAGTGAGGATGGACTCATGGGATCGCCAGCCGAGTTCACCGAGTACGACACCCGACTGGCGGCGTACGCCGTGATCGTCGATGACCAGGACCGGGTGCTCCTCGCGCTGTGGAACGAGCCGGAGGAGCCGCTGTGGACGCTGCCGGGCGGCGGGGTGGACCTGCACGAGAGCGCTGAGGAGGGCGCGGTCAGGGAGGTGCGCGAGGAGACCGGGTACGACGTCGAGCTCGACGGGCTGCTCGGTGTCGACACGCTGGTCAACGCTCCGGACGAGCGGATCCTGTCGTCCGAGCGCTGGCAGAAGAACGTGCGCGTCGTGTTCCGCGCGCACGTCGTGGGCGGCGAGCTCACGAAGGAGCTGGACGGCACGACCGACGAGGCGCGCTGGATCCCGATGGCCGACGTCCGCGGCCTGGAGCGCATCGGGCTGGTCCAGAAGTTCGTCGGGTGATCCGCTACCGGAGCTCCGAGGAGGACAGCGACCGCTGGCGGCGCTTCCCCTTCCGCGACGGCGACATCGTCGTCAGCACGCGCTCCAAGAGCGGCACGACGTGGATGCAGCAGATCCTGGTCTCGATGATCCACGGCTCGCCCGACCTGCCGGCGCCGCTGGGAGAGCTGTCGCCGTGGGTCGACTGGTTGGTGGAGCCCGAGGACGCACTGTTCCAACGGCTGGAGGAGCAGGCGGGTCGGCGTGTCGTCAAGACGCACACGCCCCTGGACGGCGTGGTGCTCGACCTCCGGGCGGCGTACGTCGTGGTCGTGCGCGACCCGCTCGACGTGGCCGTCTCGCTCTTCCACCAGGGCGACAACATCGACCGCGAGCGGGTGGCGGAGCTGACTGGCGAGCCGGTGCGCCCGTCGTCGCCGCGTCCACCACTCGCCGGGTGGCTGCGGGACTGGACGCTCGCGGAGGTGGACCGGACGGTCTCGATGGACTCGCTCGACGGGGTCGTCCACCACGCGTCAGACGCCTGGGGCCGCTGCGGCTCCGGCCTGGTCCACGTCGTCGCGTACGCCGACATGGTGGCCGACCTCGAGGGCGAGATGCGGGCCCTGGCCAGCGCCCTGGAGATCCCGGTCGCCGGCGAGGCCTGGTCCGATCTGGTCGTGGCGGCCTCGTTCGACTCCATGCGCCGACGGGCCGCCGACCGGGCGCCCGGCGCGCGCGGCGTTCTCAAGGATCCGGCCGCCTTCTTCCGACGCGGACGCCCGGGCGCCGGACGAGAAGTGCTCGACCCGGCCGACCTGGCGGCGTACGAGGACCGCGTCCGTCGCCTGGCGAAGCGGTACGCCGCCCCCGGTGAGGCGTCGGCAGCGGCGGCGTTGCTCGGCGTCGGCGACGGAGCGAAGTTCGTCGGCTGATCCAGGAATGAATCGCCCAGGACCTCCGTTGAGCCGAGTAAGCAAAGTTGAGTTGATCGGACTCAACCTATTTGGCAAACTGACGTCGGCGGAGCACGATGGCCGCTGAAGCAGGACTCAACCCGGAGGTACAGACACCATGGCACGTGCGGTCGGCATCGACCTCGGCACGACGAACAGCGTCGTCGCCGTCCTTGAGGGTGGCGAACCCACCGTCATCGCAAACGCCGAAGGCGCCCGGACGACCCCGTCCGTCGTCGCCTTCGCCAAGTCCGGCGAGGTGCTGGTCGGCGAGGTCGCCAAGCGCCAGGCCGTGACCAACGTCGACCGGACCATCCGCTCGGTCAAGCGCCACATGGGCACCGACTGGAAGACCGACGTCGACGGCAAGGACTTCACGCCGCAGCAGATCAGCGCGTTCGTCCTGCAGAAGCTCAAGCGCGACGCGGAGGCCTACCTCGGCGAGCCGGTCACCGACGCGGTGATCACGGTCCCGGCGTACTTCTCCGACGCGCAGCGCCAGGCCACCAAGGAGGCCGGCGAGATCGCGGGCCTCAACGTGAGCCGGATCGTCAACGAGCCGACCGCCGCCGCGCTGGCCTACGGCCTCGACAAGGGCGACGACCAGACGATCCTCGTCTTCGACCTCGGTGGCGGCACGTTCGACGTGTCCCTCCTCGAGATCGGCGAGGGTGTCGTGGAGGTCAAGGCGACCTCCGGTGACAACCACCTCGGTGGTGACGACTGGGATGCCCGCGTCGTCGACTGGATGGTCAAGAAGTTCAAGGACAACAACGGTGTCGACCTCGGCGCCGACAAGATCGCCAAGCAGCGCCTCCAAGAGGCCGCGGAGAAGGCGAAGATCGAGCTGTCCTCGTCCGCCGAGACCACGATCCACCTGCCGTACATCACCCACGGTGAGTCCGGCCCGCTGCACTTCGAGGAGAAGCTCAGCCGCAGCGAGTTCCAGAAGCTGACGGCCGACCTGCTCGACCGCACCAAGAAGCCCTTCCAGCAGGTGCTCAAGGACGGCGGCGTCGCGGTCGACAAGATCGACCACGTCGTGCTCGTCGGTGGCTCCACCCGGATGCCCGCCGTCAGCGACGTCGTCAAGGAGCTGCTCGGCGGCAAGGAGCCCAACAAGGGCGTCAACCCGGACGAGGTCGTCGCCGTCGGCGCGGCCCTGCAGGCCGGCGTCCTCAAGGGCGAGGTCAAGGACGTGCTGCTCCTCGACGTCACCCCGCTGTCTCTCGGCATCGAGACCAAGGGCGGCGTGATGACCACGCTGATCGAGCGCAACACCACCATCCCGACCAAGCGGTCCGAGATCTTCACGACCGCCGACGACAACCAGCCGTCGGTCGAGATCAAGGTGGCCCAGGGCGAGCGTCAGATGTGGTCGCAGAACCAGCCCCTCGGCAACTTCGAGCTGACCGGCCTCCCGCCGGCCCCGCGCGGCATCCCGAAGGTCGAGGTCACCTTCGACATCGACGCCAACGGCATCGTGCACGTGACCGCGAAGGACCAGGGCTCCGGCAAGGAGCAGTCGATGACGATCTCCGGCGGCTCCGCGCTGTCGAAGGACGACATCGACCGGATGGTCAAGGAGGCGGAGCAGTACGCCGAGGAGGACGCCAACCGGCGCGCCGCGGTCGAGACCCGCAACCAGGCCGACCAGCTCGTCTACACGACCGAGAAGTTCCTCGGCGACAACGCCGAGAAGCTGCCCGAGGACGTGAAGACCGAGGTCCAGGCCGACGTCGACGCGCTGAAGGCGATCCTCGAGGACGCCGAGGCGAGCGCCGAGACCATCCAGGCCGGGGTCACCAAGCTCGGTGAGTCCAGCCAGAAGATGGGCGCCGCGATGTACGCCGCGGCCGAGGCCGAGGAGGCCGCTGCCGGCGGCTCCGCCGGCTCGACCGGCGAGTCGGACGACGACGTCGTCGACGCCGAGATCGTCGACGAGGGCCCAGAGGACGAGTCCAAGTGACCGAGCCGTCCCAGGACGAGCACGGCATCCCGGAGGCTGAGGAGCAGGAGACCCCTGCTCCTCAGCCCGAGGAGCCGGCAGCCGAGGAGGCCGTGGTCGAGGAGGCCGTGGCCGAGGAGCCGACGCCCGAGATGGACGAGCTGACCCTCGCCCAGATCGCGGTCGCCGAGCGGACCAACGACCTCCAGCGGCTCCAGGCCGAGTTCGTCAACTACAAGCGCCGCGTCGAGCGGGACCGCGACCTGATCCGGGAGAACGCGACGTACGCCGCGCTCGCCCCGATCACCGAGGTCCTCGACACCATCGACCGGGCCCGCGAGCACAGCGAAAAGAGTGGGCAGAGCCTGGACGCCGGCTTCCAGACGGTGGCCGACCAGCTGGAGCGGGTCGTCGCCGGGCTCGGGCTCACCAAGTTCGGTGCGCCTGGCGAGGCGTTCGACCCCACGATCCACGAGGCTCTCTCCCACATCGGGGAGGACCCCGAGGTCGAGGTGACCACCTGCAAGGTGGTTGCCAAGGCCGGCTACCGGATCGGCAACCGGGTCGTCCGGGCCGCACAGGTGCTCGTGGTGGACCCGCCCAGCGGGCCCACGGCATAGCGGTTCCGACGAGCTCGACCACCGAAGAGACGAGGAGGGAGGTGCGCGATGAGCAGCACTGACGGGTTCAGAGCCGACTGGGCGCAGAAGGACTTCTACGCCGAGCTCGGCGTCAGCAAGAGCGCGACGGCCGACGAGATCAAGAAGGCCTACCGCAAGCTCGCGCGCGCCAACCACCCCGACTCCAACCCGGGTGACACCGCCAAGCACGACAAGTTCAAGGCGGTCGCCGAGGCCTACGACGTCATCGGAGACGCCGAGAAGCGCGCCAAGTACGACGAGATGCGCAGCGCCTACGCCGGCGGCTTCCGGGGGGGCTACCCCGGTGGCTTCGGCGGCGGTGGCGGCACCGGCGGCAACTTCGACCTCAACGACCTGCTCCGGGACCGGGGCGGCTCGGGCGGCGGCTTCGGCGACATGTTCGGCGACCTCTTCGGGGGCGGCGGCGGTCGCAACCGGCGCACGCGTGCCCAGAAGGGCGCCGACGTCGAGACCACCGCGACGATCAGCTTCACCGACGCCATCGACGGCGTGACCGTCTCGCTGCGGCTGACCTCCGACTCCGCGTGCCCCGACTGCAAGGGCACCGGCGGCAAGCCCGGCACCAAGCCGCACGTCTGCCCCCAGTGCGAGGGCGCCGGCTTCGTGGTCGCTTCCGCCGGTGGCGCGTTCTCGATCAACGAGACCTGCCCGATGTGCGGCGGCCGCCAGCTCGTGTACGACGAGGCGTGCCCGACCTGCCACGGCAGCGGCCGCGGCACCTCGGCCCGCACGATCCAGGCCCGCATCCCCGCCGGCGTCAAGGACGGCCAGCGGATCCGGTTGCGGGGCAAGGGCGCTCCGGGCGAGAGCGGTGGACCCGCAGGCGACCTCTACGTCACCGTGAAGGTGTCCGGGCACCGGCTCTTCGGCCGTAAGGACGACAACCTCGTCCTCGACGTGCCGGTCTCCTTCGACGAGCTCGCGCTCGGTTCCGAGATCAAGATCCCCACGCTCGGTGGGTCCCCGGTCACCCTCAAGGTGCCGGCCGGGACCCCCAACGGGCGGACCTTCCGGGTCCGCGGCCGCGGTGCCCCGAAGTCCGACGGTAGCAAGGGTGACCTGCTCGCCACCGTCGAGGTGCAGGTGCCCGCGGTGCTCGACGAAGCCGCCCGCGCGGCGGTCGAGGCCTACCGGGCTGCCACCGCGAGCAAGCCGCTGCGGTCGAAGCTGTTCGAGGAGGCCTGAGCTCATGGCCGGGCGTCCGTCTGGAAGGCGGGGAGGCTTCGAGCCGCCGGGCCCGGACAGCGCCGTCTACGTCATCTCCGTCGCCGCGGAGCTGAGCGGCCTGCACCCGCAGACCCTGCGCACCTACGAGCGGATGGGGCTGATCATGCCCCTCCGCAGTGGGGGCGGCGGTCGCCGCTACACCCACCGCGACGTCGAGCTGCTCCGTGAGATCAGCGACCTCACATCGTCCGGCATCGGCATCGAGGGCGTACGCCGGATCCTCGACCTCCAGAACCGCATCGCGGCCCTCGTGCAGCGCAACGACGAGCTCCAGGCAGAGCTCGCTGCCACCCAGGAGGCGCTGCGCCAGGCGGCCGCCGCTCGGCGCACCGACGGGCCGGCCAACAAGCTGCCCGTCCTCCGCCAGCCTCCGTCCAACTCGGGGCAGCCGGGGCAGTCCGTGGTCGTCTGGCGTCGCGGACGCTGACGCTGGCGCGGGCCGATCAGTCCCGATACGCAGCGACGCCCCGCCCGAGTGACTCGGGCGGGGCGTCGTCGTGCGACGGGGGTGCGTCAGGGGGTGACGGTCACCGTGATGGGGGTCGAGTAGATGTAGTCGTCGAATCCCGCGTCGTCGGTGTAGAACGCCTGGTAGGAGTAGGTGCCGGGGCCCTTGTCCTGGACCTTGCCGAGGAACGTGTAGCCGCTGAAGCTGAAGGTGCCGCCGGCCTGGACGGAGGCCATGCAGCAGTAGTCGGGCGAGCCGCTGCCGTCCTTGACGTTGCCGTTCTGGTAGATGTCGACGTATCCCTTGGTCGCCGGGGCGTCCTTGAACTGGACGGTGCCGGTCAGCGTTGGCAGCGTGGTGGCCGACGCCGAGATCGTGAAGGTGGTCGCCGAGACCGAGATCGCCGAGCTGTAGACCCGGACCTCGGTCGACTTCTTCTTGCCCTTGTACTTCGCCGTCACCGTGTAGAGACCGGGCGGCGTGGTGCTCGCGAGGCGGTAGGCGGCCTTGCCCTTGCGGAGCTTCGACGTGGTGGCCGCGGCGCCGTTGACCAGGAACGTGACCTTGCCCTTGAGCTTCTTCTTGCCCTTGGTGACGGTGGCGGTGACCTTCACGCCGGGCTGGCCGACGTGGGAGTAGGCGGCCGAGCGCTTGAGCCCGACGTTGACCTTCTTGGCCTTCTTCTTCGCGACCAGCTTGGCGGCGGGGGCCTGCTCGGACTGGCTGGCGCCAGGAGCAGCAGTGGCGGAGAGGGTGACCGCGCTGGTCGGGACGGCCAGCGCCAGTGCGGCGACGACCCCGACGGCGGAGCGGCGGACGAGATGCATGTGAACGGCTTTCTCTCGGGATGGCATGCCCCAGAGAAGTCGCTCCCCCGAGGCGGCGTCTTTGTCAGACCCCACGCTCTTGCCCGCGTCGTCAGGGGGCGAATCGCTGGTCCAGACCAGTATCGTCCGAAAATGTCCGGCCGCATCGAAAATTTCCTAGAGTTGAGTGGAATGCACTCAACTTTGGAGTCGTTGAAATGGACGAGGTCGCCGTAACGGTGGCCGACGCACCCGATCAACAGGAGAATCACGCCCATGAGCACCTTCGGCGCCGAGAAGTTCACCACCCGTAGCCGGGAGGCGATCGAGGCCGCACAGCTGGCCGCGACCACCGGCGGCAACACGCACACCGAGCCGATCCATCTGCTCGTGGCGCTGCTGCGTCAGGAGGACGGCACCCCGCGCAACCTGGTCACCAAGGCCGGGGTCGACGCCAAGGAGCTCACTGCCCGGGCCGAGGCCACGCTCGCCGCGCTGCCGACCGCGAGCGGCGCGACCGTGCAGCAGCCCTCGGGGTCGGCGTCGCTGACCCGGGTGCTCGCCGCGGCGCTCGACCTCGCCAACGGGATGAAGGACGACTTCGTCGCGACCGAGCACCTGCTGATCGCGATCGCCGGCGTGGAGAGCAGCGCCCAGAAGGTGCTGCTCGACGCCGGCCTCACCGAGGCCGGGCTGCGCGACGGCCTGACCGCCGTGCGCGGCAACCGCCGGGTGACGAGCCAGGACGCGGAGTCGACGTACGAGGCGCTGGAGAAGTACTCGGTCGACCTCACCGAGGCCGCCGAGGACGGCCGCCTCGACCCGGTGATCGGGCGAGACTCCGAGATCCGCCGGGTGATCCAGGTGCTCTCGCGGCGCACCAAGAACAACCCGGTGCTGATCGGCGAGCCCGGCGTCGGCAAGACCGCCGTCGTCGAGGGGCTCGCCCAGCGAGTCGTCGCGGGCGACGTGCCGGACTCGCTCAAGGGCCGCCGCGTGCTCAGCCTCGACCTGGCGGCGATGGTCGCCGGCGCGAAGTACCGCGGTGAGTTCGAGGAGCGCCTGAAGGCCGTGCTCGAGGAGATCAAGGACGCCGGCGGGCAGATCATCACGTTCATCGACGAGCTGCACACGGTCGTCGGCGCGGGCGCCGGCGGCGACTCCGCCATGGACGCCGGCAACATGCTCAAGCCCATGCTGGCCCGCGGCGAGCTGCACATGATCGGCGCGACCACGCTTGACGAGTACCGCGAGCGGATCGAGAAGGACCCCGCGCTGGAGCGCCGCTTCCAGCAGGTCTTCGTCGGCGAGCCGTCGGTCGAGGACAGCATCCAGATCCTGCGCGGCATCCAGGAGAAGTACGAGGCGCACCACGGTGTCCGCATCACCGACGCCGCGCTGGTCGCCGCCGCGACCCTCTCCGACCGCTACATCACCGGCCGCAACCTGCCGGACAAGGCGATCGACCTCATCGACGAGGCCGCGTCCCGGCTGCGCATGGAGATCGAGTCCTCGCCGGAGGAGATCGACCA
Organism: Nocardioides endophyticus; assembly: GCF_039543845.1. Taxonomy (NCBI): domain Bacteria; kingdom Bacillati; phylum Actinomycetota; class Actinomycetes; order Propionibacteriales; family Nocardioidaceae; genus Nocardioides; species Nocardioides endophyticus. The sequence goes on from NZ_BAABKN010000032.1 coordinate 91,668, forward strand.
GCTCCGCCGTCAGGTCGACCGGCTCAAGATGGAGCAGTTCGCCCTCGAGAAGGAGAGCGACGCCGCGTCGAAGGACCGGCTCGACAAGCTGCGCGCCGACCTCGCCGACAAGGAGGAGTCGCTGCGTGCGCTCGAGTCGCGCTGGGACCAGGAGAAGTCCTCGCTCGAGGGCGAGGGCGAGCTGCGTCGTCGGCTCGACGCCGTCAAGGGCCAGGCCGACCGGCTCATGCGAGAGGGCAGGCTCGACGAGGCCAGCGAGATCCTCTACGGCAAGATCCCCGAGCTCGAGAAGGCGCTGGCGGCCGCCGCGGAGATCGACCACTCCTCGACGATCGACCCGCTGGTCGGCGACCAGGTCGGCGCCGAGCAGGTGGCCGAGGTCGTCGAGGCCTGGACCGGCATCCCGGTCGGCCGGATGCTCGAGGGCGAGACCGCCAAGCTGCTGAAGATGGAGGAGGTCATCGGCGAGCGGCTGATCGGTCAGCGCAGTGCCGTGACCGCCGTCAGTGACGCCGTACGCCGCTCGCGCGCCGGGCTCTCCGACCCCAACCGGCCGACCGGCTCGTTCCTCTTCCTCGGCCCGACCGGCACCGGCAAGACCGAGCTGGCCAAGTCGCTCGCCGACTTCCTCTTCGACGACGAGCGCGCGATCGTGCGCATCGACATGAGCGAGTACTCCGAGAAGCACTCGGTCGCCCGGCTCGTCGGCGCGCCTCCGGGCTACGTCGGGTACGACGAGGGCGGCCAGCTGACCGAGGCCGTCCGTCGACGCCCGTACTCCGTGGTGCTGCTCGACGAGGTCGAGAAGGCGCACCCCGAGGTCTTCGACATCCTGCTGCAGGTGCTCGACGACGGCCGGCTCACTGATGGTCAGGGTCGCACCGTCGACTTCCGCAACACGTTGCTGATCCTGACCAGCAACCTGGGCTCGAACTTCCTGGTCGACCTCGCACTCGACGCCGACCAGAAGCGCGAGTCGGTGCTCGCGACGGTGCGCGGGTCGTTCAAGCCGGAGTTCCTCAACCGGCTCGACGAGATCGTCATCTTCGACGCCCTGACGCTCGACGAGCTCACCCACATCGTCGACCTCCAGCTCGGCCTGCTCGAGAAGCGGCTGGCCGTCCGCCGGATCACGATCTCGGTGACCGACGAGGCGAAGCGCTGGCTCGCCGACACCGGCTACGACCCGGCGTACGGCGCCCGCCCGCTGCGCCGGCTGATCCAGAGCGCCATCGGTGACCCGCTGGCGAAGCTGCTGATCTCGGGCGAGGTGGCCGACGGCGGCAGCGTGACCGTCGATCGGGCGGACTCCGGCGATGGCCTCCAACTGACGATCACGTGATGCTGGTGCTCTCGTGATGAAATGGCAGGCGTGAGTGAGCCGACCCCGGAGCGACCCCGCCAAGTGACGATGGCGGGGTGGCTGATCATGGTCGGCTCGGCGTTCGCACTCGGCCTCGTCGTCCAGCGGCTGTCGGAGCTGCACACCCTGGAGAACCTGCAGCGGATCGACCGGATGCTCGCGGAGCCTCCGGGCTCCGAGCTCGGGATCAGCGCGGACGCGATGCTCACCGCGCTCCGCACGCTCCTGATGGTCACCGCGGGCTGCGCCACGGCCGCCGGCATCCTGGGTTACCACGTGCTGCGTCGCAGTCGGAGCGCTCGCCTGGCGGTCACGGTGCTCGCCGTACCCCTCTTCCTCGCCGGCCTGGCCACCAACGGGTTCATCACCTCGGTCGTCGCCGCGTCCGCCGCGATCCTGTGGTTGCAGCCGGCCCGGTCCTGGTTCGACGGCAAGCCCCCGCCCGAGCGTCGTACGGCGCCGACGCCTGCTTCCGCGGGACCGCCCGTGCCTACGGCGTTCTCGACACACCTGACCGGCGCCCCGGCAGCTCCGATGCCCTCGCCCGTGATCGCCGGGGCGCCGGCGCGTCCGCCGGCCGTCCTCTGGGCCTGCGTGCTGACCTGGGTCTGCACCGCGTTCGTCACGGTGGGTCTCGTGGCCAGCGCCGTGGCTCTTGCTGTCTCGCCCGACCTGATGCTCGACGAGGTGCACAAGGACAACCCGGACCTGGCCGCTCAGGGCGTCTCCGACGACCTCCTGCTGGTCGCGACCTACGTGATGATCGCCGGCCTCGTCCTGTGGTGCGTCTCCGCCGCCGGCCTCGCCGTACTGGTCCTACGCCGGGTCGACTGGGCCCGGATCGTGTTGGTCGTCTCCGCCGCCACCTGCGCGGTGTTCTGTCTCGTCGGCTCCGCGGTCGGCGCCTTCGTGCTCGTCGCCCCGCTCCTCGCGAGCGTCTTCGTCGTCGTGATGCTGGTGCGTGCCGACACCCGGCCGTGGTTCGAACGTCGGGAGCTACCTCGATAGGTCGGCCGCAGCCAGGCGACGCAGGCCTTCCTCGATGACCTCGGGTTGCTTGCAGAAGGCCCAGCGCACCAGGTGCCGGCCGGCGTCGGAGTCGTAGAACCCCTGGGTCGGGATCGCGACGACGCCGGCCCGTTCGGGCAGGGCGCGGCAGAACGCCATGCCGTCCTCCCAGCCCAAAGCCGAGATGTCGGTGGTGGCGAAGTAGGTGCCCTCCGGGACGCGTACGTCGAGGCCGACGTCGGCCAGCCCGGCGCACAGCAGGTCGCGGCGCGACTGCAGGTCGGCGGCGAGTACGCCGGGGAAGTCGGGCTCCTCGTCGAGCGCGAACGCCACGGCCGGCTGGAGAGGTGAGCCCGAGGTGAAGGTCAGCCACTGCTTCGCCGCTAGGACGGCGCCGACCAGGTCGGCCGGTCCGGTCGCCCAGCCGACCTTCCACCCCGTGAACGAGTAGGACTTCCCGGCGCTCGACAGCGTCAGCGTGCGCTCGAACATCCCCGGCAGGGTCGCCAGCGGCACGTGCTCGCGGCCGTCGTACACGAGGTGCTCGTAGACCTCGTCGGTGATCACGACCAGGTCGTGCTCGATCGCGAGGTCGGCGACGGCCTGCAGCTCGGCGCGGGTGAGCACGGTGCCGGTCGGATTGTGCGGCGAGTTCAGCAGCACGAAGCGGGTCCGCGGCGTGACCGCGGCCCGCAGCTCGTCGATGTCGAGCCGGCTGTGCCCGGCTTCTGGGCGGGGTCCGCGGAGCGTCACGGGACGCCGTACGCCGCCGGCCATCTGGATCATCGCCGTGTAGGAGTCGTAGTAGGGCTCGAGCACGACGATCTCGTCGCCGGGGTCGACCAGGCCCAGGAGTGCGGCCGCGATGCCCTCGGTGCAGCCGGTGGTGACGACGACCTGGCTGTCGGGGTCGAGCTCGATCCCGTAGTGGCGCAGCTGGTGGCGTGCGATCGCCTGGCGAAGTGGCGGCGTGCCGGTGCCGGGCGCGTACTGGTTGAGCCCGGACTCCAGGGCGTGCACGGCGTGGGCGATGACGTCCGGCGGGCCGTCGACGTCGGGGAACCCCTGGCCGAGGTTGACCGACTGGGTGCGGACGGCGAGCGCCGACATCTCCGAGAAGATCGTGGGTGGGATGCCCTCGAGGCGGTGCGCCAGCATGCGGCTGACAGTAGCGGTCAGCCCCGGTGGTCGAGCCTGTCGAGACCCCCGCAGCCGACGTGGCCGGGCGGGTTGCGGGGGCCTCGACGACGCTCGCTCACGCTCGCTGCTCGACCAGCGGTCGGGCCTCGATAGGGTCAGCACCGTGGACGAGACGCTGGCTGCCGACATCGACGCGATCTGCCGACTGACCGGGGAGTTCACCCTCCGCTCGGGTCAGCAGGCGACCGAGTACTTCGACAAGTACCTCTTCGAGGCCGACCCGGGCCTGCTGCTGCGGGTCGCGCGGCAGATGGTCGACCTGCTGCCGGACGAGACCGACCTGCTCGGTGGTCTCGAGCTCGGCGGCGTCCCGATCGCCACCATGGTCAGCAGCCTGACCGGCCGGCCCGCGCTCTACGTGCGCAAGCAGGCCAAGGAGTACGGCACCTGCAAGCTGGCCGAGGGCCCCGACGTCGCCGGCCGGAGCATCACGCTGATCGAGGACGTGATCACCACCGGCGGCGCCGTACGTGATGCGACCAATGCGCTGCGCGCCCTCGGTGCGACCGTCGAGGTCGTGGTGTGCGCGATCGACCGCAGCCCGGCAGACCAGAACCCCCTCGCCGACGTGGGGCTCGAGGTGCGCCCGGTGCTCACCAAGGCGCAGCTGGACGCCGCTCGGCCCTAGGGTCCTTCGCAGAGCTCGGCGATGCGTCGCCTGAGTTCGTCGCCGGGATCGCGGTCGAGGTGCACGACCCGGAACGGCGCCCGGGTCCGGGTCGTCCCGATCAGGTCCTCGCCACACCTGCTGCAGCCCGAGCCTCTCCGTCGTAGACGCTCCGAGCGCGTGTCCTGCCAGCCCATCAGCCTGCGGCGGTCTCCTCGGGGCGGTCCGGCACGGCCACGGTGTTGCGGGCGGCCTGGCGCTCGGCGTGGTGGTGCCGGCGGCGCTTGATCGCCTCGTAGGCGATCGGGACAACGGTGAAGAGCAGGATCACCAGGATCGCGTAGTCGATGTTCTCGGAGAGGAACGGACCCACCTTCGGGACGTTGCCCAGGAAGTAGCCGAGCAACGTGATCGAGCAGACCCACAGGGCCGCGCCGATCAGGCTCCAGGCGAAGAACTTGCGGCGGTCCATGCGGGTCACGCCGGCGACGACGGTGATGTAGGTCCGGACGAACGGCACGAAGCGGCCGATGACCAGCGCCTTGCTGCCGTGCAGCTCGAAGAACGCCGACGTCTGGTCGAAGTACTTGCGCTTCAGGATCCGGCCGTCGCGGTTGTACAGCGGTGGCCCGATCGCGCGGCCTATCTCATAGCCGACGATGTTGCCCAGCACGGCCGCGACGGTCAGCAGCACGACAGCGATGATCAGCTCGATGAGCGGCGACCCGATGCCCAGCACGTGGATCTGCTCGCCCGCGATGAAGAGGCCCAGGGCGAAGAGCAGGGTGTCGCCAGGCAGGAACGGGAAGAACAGCCCGCACTCGATGAAGACGATGACCAGGCTCAACCAGATCAGGCTCGAGCCGAACTCGGAGAGGAGCCAGTCGGGGTCCATCCACTTGATGCCGAACAACATCGGGTTCAAGTGGGGGGACGCGAGGAGCGCGGTCACGTACAAACGGTACCTGCCGGGTCCGAATGTCGTGGGACCCGTCCCCTAACGTTCCGTGGGTGGACGATCGCGCGCCGTACGACCCGATGCCGCACGGCCCGCCCGAGGTCGGGGTCGGCCCCTGGGTGGGGCCGTTGCCGGAGGACGAGAAGTACGACGCGCAGCTGCTCGCCGAGGGCGACCGCCGCAACGTCGTCGACCGCTACCGGTACTGGACGATGGAGGCGATCGTCGCCGACCTCGACACCCGGCGGCACGACTTCCACGTCGCCATCGAGAACTGGCAGCACGACTTCAACATCGGCACGATCGTCCGCTCGGCCAACGCGTTCCTGGCGGCCGAGGTGCACATCGTCGGCAACCGGCGGTGGAACCGGCGCGGGGCGATGGTGACCGACCGCTACCAGCACGTGCGGCACCACGCGACGGTCGAGGATCTCGCCACCTACCTCCACGAGCAGCGCGTCGTCCTGTACGGCGTCGACAATCTGCCCGGCTCGCTGCACCTCGAGACGACGACCCTGCCGCGCCGGGTCTGCTTCCTCTTCGGCCAGGAAGGCCCCGGGCTCTCCGTGGGAGCCCGGGGCGCCTGCGACGCGACGTTCTCGATCGCGCAGTTCGGGTCGACCCGGTCGATCAACGCGTCGTCGGCCGCCGCGATCGCGATGCACTCCTGGGTGCGTGAGCACGCCGACCTGTCGGGCGACGACGCCTGGCGGGGATGAGTCAGCGGTTGGTCTTCGAGTAGCAGACCACGATGAACCGCTTCGGGGTCAGCTCATGGGTCGCCAGCAGCCACTTGCGTGAAGTCACGTGGCGCGGGCAGGTCCGGCTGGCGGGGCCCGAAGTCGATCGGTTGTCACCGGCCGGCGAGGAGTGCGTGGACCGTCGCCACCGCCTCCGTGGCGTCTGCGACGATCACTCCGACGTCCTCGGGCAGCTCCCACGGGTCGATCAGCACGAGGGGTACGCCGGTCCGGCGGGCCAGGGCGATCTCGCTCAGAGTGCCCCAGGAGCAGCCGACGGCGACGACCGCGTCGGCTGCGCGGACGAGCAACCCGTTGCGCAGCTCGCCCAGGCCGGTCGGGAGCAGGTAGGTGTGCTCGGGAGAGCCGGTGCCGCGTTCGGATCCGGACATCAGTCCGATCGAGACGCCGTCGCCGTCACGGGCTCCTCGTGCAGCTGCCTGCATCACGCCGTGGTGCCCGCCGGTCAGCAGCACCGCGCCGGCCTCGGCGAGCAGTCGCCCGACCTCCTCGGCGTGAGCCAGGTCGGACGGCCGCGCTTCATCGGCCGGACCGACCACGGCGACGTACCGACCGGTGAGCGTCATGCGGTCACGCTACGACGTGCGATCCTCCGCGAGGAGCGATCGCAGCGAATGGAGGGCGCGCGAGGTGTGGCTCTTCACCGTGCCCTCGCTGATCCCGAGCTCCGCCGCGGTCTCCTCCACCGACAGTCCGAGCCAGTGCCGCAGCAGCACCGTGCGCCGCTGCATGTCCGGCAGCAGCCGGATCGCGTCGAGCAGCGTGGCCCGCTCCTCGAACCCGAGCAGGGCCGGTGCCGGCCGATCGGGCGGCGCGTTCGTCGACCGTTCGCGGCGCCAGGGCCGGCGGTGCTCGTCGATGTCGGCCCGGACCAGGATCGTGCGGACGTACGCCTCCTCGCGGCCGTCGCGGTGCAGCCGCGGCCAGGCCAGGTAGAGCTTGGTGAGGGCTGTCTGCAGCAGGTCGTCGGCGCGGTGCCAGTCGCCGCAGATGGCGTAGGCGATGCGGCGCAGGTGCTGCTGCCGCGCCGCCACGAACGCGACGTACTCCTCCTCGAGGTGTGCCCTCATCGTGGCGTCGATCCCTCGCCGGGACCGTCCGGGTCGGGCCGGTACGAGAACCACGCGCCGCTGGCGACGCTGTCGGCCACCCACTGGTCGAAGGTGCGCGTCGGGTCGGGTGCTTCGTACTTGAGTGCCGAGCTCCGTCCACCGGCCTCGACGCTGAGCAGCGCCCACACGGTCTGGCCGCGCACGGTCAGCTCGACCGCTGCCGAAGCGTCCCAGGTGCCGGGGAGCACGTCGTAGTAGGCGCCGGTGACCACGTCGTAGGAGTAGCCGCGCAGCAGCCGACCCGAGCGGTCGAGGTGGATGTCGTCGGTGCCGATGTCGTCGCCGCAGCCGCCGACTCGACCGGCCGCACACTTCTCGGCCTGAAGTGGGTCCACGAGAATCGGGGCGGTCACCCGCACCGGGACGACGTCGCCCGGCCTCGCGGGCTCGATGCCGCGGCTGGGTCCGTCACCGGCATGCGACCCGCCGAGGACGAGGACGGTCGCCACGACCAGGCCGGCCGCGCCCAGGGTGCCGACGGCGGCGCGGCGCCGTCGCTGTGCGCGGTGCCCCCTCGCGGCGTACTCGCGCGGGTCGCGCAGCGGTGGCTCTCCTACGAAGGACCGCTCTATCTCCGTGCCGACCCACTCGTCGATGCTGCCGCTCATCGCACTCTCCCGCCTGCTTGTCCTGACACTTCCAGAACGGAGCATCGGGCGGTTGGGTTGTCACGGGACGAACGGCCCGTCGGGCGACCGGCCGGTAGCCACTAGGGTCGGTGGGAGAGATTCGACGTCAGTCCGAGGAGCGCAGTCAGATGCCCATCGTCACCCCTGAGAAGTACGCCGAGATGCTGGACACGGCCAAGGCGAACGCGTTCGCGTTCCCGGCGATCAACGTGTCCTCCTCGCAGACCCTGAACGCCGCGCTGAAGGGCTTCGCCGACGCGGGCTCCGACGGGATCATCCAGGTCTCGACCGGTGGCGCGGAGTACCTGTCCGGCCCGAGCGTCAAGAACATGGTGTCCGGCTCGGTCGCCTTCGCGGCGTACGCCGCCGAGGTCGCGAAGAACTACCCGGTCAACATCGCGCTGCACACCGACCACTGCCCCAAGGACAAGCTCGACGGGTTCGTGCGCCCGCTGCTGGCGCTCTCCGAGGAGCGGGTGTCGCGCGGTGAGGCGCCGCTCTTCCAGTCGCACATGTGGGACGGCTCCGCCGTACCGCTCGACGAGAACCTGGTGATCGCCGAAGAGCTGCTCGACCGCTGCATCAAGGCGAAGGTGATCCTCGAGATCGAGGTCGGCGTCGTCGGTGGCGAGGAAGACGGCGTCGAGGCCGAGATCAACGACAAGCTCTACTCGACTCCCGCGGACGCGATCGCGACCGCGAAGGCGCTCGGGTACGGCGACCGCGGCTACTACATGACCGCGCTGACCTTCGGCAACGTGCACGGTGTCTACAAGCCGGGCAACGTGAAGCTCCGCCCCGAGGTCCTCAAGGAGGCGCAGGAGGCGGTCGTCAGCGAGTTCGGCCTCGAGGCCGGCGCGAAGCCCTTCCACCTGGTCTTCCACGGTGGCTCGGGCTCGTCGCCCGAGGAGATCGCCGCCGCCGTCGACTACGGCGTGGTGAAGATGAACGTCGACACCGACACCCAGTACGCCTTCACCCGCCCGGTCGCCACGCACATGTTCCAGAACTACGACGGCGTCCTGAAGGTCGACGGCGAGGTCGGCAACAAGAAGCTCTACGACCCCCGAGCCTGGGGCAAGGCCGCCGAGGGCGGCATGGCCGCCCGCGTGGTCGAGGCGTGCGAGCACCTGCGTTCGGCGGGCGCCTCGATCAAGTAGTCGTTGCTCGACGACGCTCGCTGCTCGACCAGCGGGGGCTACTCCACCGTGGTCGCCGCCGGGAAGCCGGTGTGCTTGGGCCGCTCGAAGCAGAGCGCGGCGGCGAAGCCGATCAGGAGTACGACGGCGGGCAGCAACAGCGACTGGGCCATCGCCTTCGAGAACTCGTCGGCGACGACCGCGGGCATCGTGCCGGTGCCGCCCTCGGGGTTGCTGACACCGCCGAGGCCGAAGTGCGCGAGCCGCGCGTCCATGAGGACGGCGATCGCGGCCGAGCCGAGCACGCCGCCGACCTGGCGGTTGGCGTTGTAGACACCGGACCCGGCACCGGCCTGCTGGATCGGCAGGTTGCGCATCGTCGTCGCGGAGACCGGTGCCCAGATGCACGCGTTGCCGACGCCCATCAGGATCATCGGCAGGACCAGCTGCCAGACGGCGGCGTCGGGCGTCATCTGGCTGGAGAGCCAGAAGAACGACGTGGCGATCGAGGCGAACCCGACGCCCACGATGATGCGTGGGTGGATCGAGTCGGTGAGCTTGCCGACCGGACGGGCCAGCACGATCACGATCACCGCCATCGGCACCAGCAGCGCGGCGGCCTCGGTGGGGGAGTAGCCGCGCACGGCCTGGGCGTAGATCATCAGCGGGAAGCCGATCGCAGTCAGCGAGAAGCTCACCACGGTGATGGCGACGTTGCCGACCGAGAAGTTGCGGTCCTTGAAGAGACCCAGCGGCACGAGCGGCTCGGCGGTGTTCTTCGACTGCCAGAACACGAACAGGCCGAGCACCACGATGCCGGAGACGATCATGGCGATGATCCAGGTCGCCCAGTCCTGCTGGTGGCCCTCCTGGATGCCGAAGACGAGCAGGAACATGCCGACACCCGAGAGCGCCACCCCCAGCCAGTCGAAGGAGTGCTGGTGGGTCTCGAGGACCGGCACCAGCCGGATCGCCAGGACGAATCCGATGATGCCGACCGGCACGTTGACGAAGAAGATCCACTCCCAGCCGAGCCCGTCGACCAGGACGCCGCCGAGCAGCGGGCCGACCACCATCGACACCCCGGACGTGGCGCCCCACAGCGCCATCGCCTTGCCGCGCTCAGCCGCCGGGAAGATCCGGGTGATGATCGCCATCGTCTGCGGGGTCATCATCGCGGCGCCGAACCCCTGCATCACCCGGGCGGCGATCAGCATCTCGATCGACCCGGTCAGGCCGCACCACAGCGACGCGAGCGTGAAGACCGTCAGGCCGATGAGGTAGAGGCGTCGCGGCCCGAAGCGGTCACCGAGGCGCCCGGTGATGAGCACCGGCACGGCGTACGCCAGCAGGTAGGCGCTGCTGACCCAGATCACGGCGTTCACGTCGGCGTCGAGGTCGTCGATGATCGCGGGCGTCGCCACCTGCACGATCGTCATGTCGACGAGGATCATGAAGAAGCCGAGACAGAGCGCGTAGAGGGCCGGCCACGGCTTCTTGTCCCCGGCGAATGGGGGCGCGGTCACGGTGCTGGAGTCGGTCACGGGAGAAGTCAACACCCGACCATGGACAATCACTCCCATGAGTTCTTTCACTGGCAATGACCTGATGGCCGGCCCACCGCCCACCCTGCTCCCGGAGGACCCCGCGTCGGCCGAGCTGGTGCCGGGCGCCGACGCGATGGACGTCGTACGCCGTCACCCCGAGTCGCCCGTCGCCTGGGCGACGCTCGCCACGCTCGCCGCCGACGCCGAGGACGACGCGGTCACGATCTACGCGTACGCACGCGTCGGCTACCACCGCAGCCTGGACATGCTGCGCCGCAACGGCTGGAAGGGCCACGGCCCGGTGCCGTGGGAGCACGAGCCCAACCGTGGCTTCCTCACCTGCCTGGCGCTGCTGGCGCTGGCCGCCCGGGCGATCGGCGAGGAGGCCGAGTGGGAGCGCTGCTCGGAGTTCCTGCGTGACTCCAGCGCCACTGCGTACGACGAACTGCTCGGCGACGCCTGATCGTTACGCCGGCGGCGTCAACAGCTGCCGGACCTTGTCGGCGCCGAGTGCCAGGAACAGCGTGGGTAGCCGCGGCCCGCGCTCGGCGTCGACGAGCAGGTTGTAGAGCAGCCGGAAGAAGCGCTTCTGGTCCTGCTTGACCTCGTCCGTCGGGGCGTCGTCGAGGCCCAACCCCCGCGCCAGCTTGGGCACGCCGTAGATCAACGACGTGGTCGACTCGAGGTCGAGCTGGTCCGGCAGCCGGCCGAGCAGCTGGCGCAGCCAGAGCTCCTCGTCCTCGGAGAGCCTGGCGAGCCGCTCGGCGTCGGGGGTCTCGCGGACCGTCGTCCGGTCCTCCTCCGGCACGAAGTCGGCCATCCACGTCATCGCCTTGCCGAGGCGCGGCTCCAGGTCCGCGACCGACGCGTGCGGGTGGCCGACGTCGCCGACGATCCGGCTGATCAGCTCGGCGCTGCCCGCCGTCACGTCCGCCACCGACGACAGCAGCTTGAAGGGGACCACTACGGCCGGCGTCGGGAGGGTCCCGGCGGACGTCGTCGACGAAGCCCGCTCGAAGGCGAGCACCTGGGCGTCGCGCTTCTCGGGGTTGGCGGCCTTCTTGCCGAGCGCGTCCCACTCGTCGTACAGCCGGACCACCTCGGCGCCGAAGTCGACGTTGAAGGCCTGCTTCGGCGCGCGCCGCACATAGAGCCAGCGCAGGATCGGCGCCTCGAGGATCCTCAGGGCCTCGGCCGCGGTCGGCACGCCGCCACGCGACGACGACATCTTGACCTGGCCGCCGGCGCCCACGAACGAGTAGCCGACGAACGACGGCGCGCGGCCGCCGTACAGCTTCACGAGCTCCTTGCCGACGGTGTACGACGAGCCGGGGCTCGCGTGGTCGACGCCGCCGGGCTCGAAGTCGACGCCCTCGAACTGCCAGCGCATCGGCCAGTCGACCTTCCAGACGAGCTTGCCCCCACCCGAGGTGTCAGCAATGTCCGTGGTCAGGTTGGTGACGCCGTCATACGAGCACGCCGTGCAGGTGTAGGCCAGGTCGGTCGTCTCGTCGTCGTACGACGTGATGATGGTGGTGTCGCGACCGCAGTCGCGGCAGTAGGGCTTGTAGGGGAACCGGGCGAGGTCGTCCGTCGCGCCCATCCCGGTCAGTCCGGACTCGCCGTCGTTGGCCACGGAGTCGGCCATGGCGGCCGCCTCCTCGTCGCTCTCGGGACCTGCGGCGGCGGCCCCCGCCTCCAACTGCTTGGTGCGGTAGCGTGACATCACCTGCTCGATCTCGTCGCGCCGGCGTACGGCGGTCAGGATCTGCTCGCGGTAGGCGCCGGCGCGGTACATCTCCGTCTGGGAGACCTCGACCATCTCCACGCCGAGCTCGCGCAGCGAGGCGATCAGCGGCTCCTTGTAGTGCTCGGCCCACGACTCGTGGCAGCTCCACGGGTCGGGTACGGCGGACAGCGGTCGGCCGATGTGCTCGGACCAGGACGGGTCGATGCCGGCCGGGACCTTGCGGAAGCGGTCGTAGTCGTCCCAGCTGTGCAGGTGCCGGGCCGGGATCCCGCGGCGCTTGATCTCCTCGGCCACGAAGTGGACGGTCAGGAACTCGCGCAGGTTGCCCAGGTGGACCGGCCCCGAGGGGCTCGCGCCGGAGGCGCAGGTGATCACGTGGCCGCCGAGGTCGTCGCCGTGCTGCTGCTGAGCGCGGCGGATCGCGTCGTCGGCTGCGCGGGTGACCCAGTCGTGGGGCTCGCCGTTCGACTGGCTGCCGGACTGGGCGCCTCGTGCCATCTGTGCTGCTCCTGAGTCGTGGGGACGTCGTCCGCCAACGCTACCGGGCGCCGCATTGGCAAGTGCCGGGACCGCCGCCCAGTGGCAGTCCCGGCACTTCGCGACGCGCGCGTGCCCCAGTCACGACCTCATCCCCCGATGTGGGTCGTGCGCGGGTGGTCATGCCCCGAGAGATCTCGCGGCCGCGCGCGTGGCGGCGATCATGGCACTGACCTCTCCATGCCATGCCGAGCGAAGTGGCCGCTGGCACTAAGATGCCACCATGGCTCGATCCCGGACCCGGACGTCGCGGGACAGCGTGCTGACGGCGCTCGGCCACCCCGCCGAGCTCGAGCAGCTCTACCAGCGGCTGCGGCCTCAGTCGGGCCGCGAGCTCTCCCGGGTCGCGGCCGCCATGCTCCGCACGCGGGAGGAGCTCCTCGACGACATCGCGCCGCTCGTCGAGACCGGTGCGGTGCGCGTCGAGAGCGACGTGATCGAGGTGGCGACGCCGGTCGAGGTCCTGCGCAGGGTGGTCTCGGCGCAGGCGAGCACCGCCGGGCGGGCGCAGGAGCGGCTCGACGGGGTGAGCCGCGCGATCGAGCTGCTCGCGGCCGAGCAGCGGCTGTCGGTGACCGGCCGGCCCGGGGACAGCCTGCCGGTCGAGGGCGACGTGTGGGTCAGCGGCGACGTCTTCGACATGGTCCGCACCATGCTCCGGGGAAGCGTCGGCGGCGTGATGTGGCTGCGTCCCGACCAGTGGCGCGGTCCCCGTGAAGACCGGATGATCCAGCTGGTCGCGGAGGTGGTCGCGCAGGGCCGCCGGTCTCGGGCGATCTATCCGGTGCGTGCGCTCCACGACGCCCCCGACGTACTCGCCGCCCGCCTCGCGGCCGGTGAGGAGATCCGGGTGCTCCCCGAGCTGCCCACTCGCCTCCTGGTTGTCGGGGACTCGCACGTGGTGGTGCCCGAGCCCCTGGGGCTGGCGGACCTGCCGCTCGCCGTCGTCCGGCAGCGCGGTGTCGTCGAGGCGATGACGTCGTGGTTCGAGGAGCTGTGGGAGCGCGCTGCGGTCCCTGCCTTCGCCGAGGCGGAGCCGCGGCTGGACCTGCGGCAGTTCCTGCTGGAGCAGCTGGCCGCCGGTGCCCACGACGAGCAGATCGCCCGCAAGCTGGGCATCAGCCTGCGTACCGTGCGGCGCCGGGTCTCCGCGCTGATGAGTGAGCTCGGTGCGGACTCGCGCTTCCAGGCCGGCGTCGAGGCGGCCCGGCGGGGGTGGATCTAGGGGTGGCGGCCTGGGTGATGGTGATTTCGAGGCGCCTCACACCTCAACCACCGTCAGGGCATCACCAGCTGGTACGCCGCGGGCTCGAGCCGCCAGGTCCGTTGGCGCTCCGGTCCGTAGATCTCGCCGTCGGCGCTGCACCAGAAGGGGCCGCCCGACACCGACATCTGGGTGCCGCGCAGGTAGGTCACGTCGTCGCGCTCGTGGTGGGACGCGAACCCGAGGTGCGCGACGTACCCCAGCCGGGCGATCGGTCCGGTCGAGCGGGACACCATCACGTCGAAGCGGCCGTCCTCGGGGTCGGCCTCCGGTGTCAGCTCCGCACCGCCGCCGACCGACGTTCCGTTGCCGACCGCGGCCATCAGGATCGGCTCGTCGAGGTCGACCACGACCTCGCCGTCCACCTCGATCCGGACGCGGATGATCGGCGGCCTCCAGGCGGTCATCGCGGCGCCGATCGGGTAGCCGAGCTTGCCGAGGTTGACCTTGCCGACTCCGATCGAGTGGAGGCGCTCCTTCCACCGGGCACCGCGGCGGCTCGCGTTGACTCCCGCGCCGACGTGCACGCTGTTGACGACGATCTCGCCGACCTCGTCGACGATGAGGTCCATCGGTCGCGGCGTCCCGCCCAGGATGACGTGCGCCGCTGCCTCCGGCTCCAGCGGCAGCGAGGTGCCGCGGGCGAAGTCGTTGCCGGTGCCCAGCGGGATCAGCCCGAGCACGGCGTCCTTGAGCTCGCGGCGCCGGTGCAGGGCGGCGATGACAGCGTGCAGGCTGCCGTCTCCGCCCGCGACGACGATCCGGCGTGACCCGGCCCGGTGCAGCACCCCGTCGAGCTCGCCCGGGTTGGCAGTCGCCGCGACCTCGATCGAGACGTGCTCGCGCAGCACGGCCAGGGCCGAGTCCAGGCGCTCCTCGTCCGAGGTGCCGGCCCCTGAGTTGGTGATGACGAGGAGTGGATCCACGTGGCGGACAGTAACTGACGAGTCCGAGGGTCGGGTCACCCTTTGGTAGCGTGTGGCCGCAAGAGCTCCGGTGCCTTGTGCCGGAGTTCTTTCGTTTTCAGGGGTCTCGACAGGCTCGACCACCGAAATGTAGGAGAAGTATGCCGGCGATCGCCATCATCGGAGCCCAGTGGGGCGATGAGGGGAAGGGCAAGGCGACCGACCTCCTCGGCAGCCGTGTCGACTACGTCGTCAAGTTCAACGGCGGCAACAACGCCGGCCACACGGTCGTCATCCGGCAGGAGGACGGCAGCAGCGAGAAGTACGCGCTCCACCTCCTGCCCAGCGGCATCCTGAGCCCCGGCGTCACGCCGGTCATCGGCAACGGCGTGGTCGTCGACCTCGCCGTCCTGTTCGAGGAGCTCGACGCCCTGATCGCTCGCGGCGTCGACGTCAGCCTGCTCAAGGTCAGCGCCAACGCGCACGTGATCGCCGACTACAACCGCACGATCGACAAGATCACCGAGCGCTTCCTCGGCAGCCGCCGGATCGGCACCACCGGCCGCGGGATCGGCCCGACGTACGCCGACAAGATGAACCGCATCGGCATCCGGGTCCAGGACATCTTCGACGAGAAGATCCTCACCCAGAAGGTCGAGGGCGTCCTCGAGCTCAAGAACCAGATCCTCAACAAGATCTACAACCGCCGGGCCGCGACCGTCGAGCAGACCGTCGAGGAGCTGCTCGCGTACGCCGACCGGCTCCGGCCGATGGTCTGCGACACCGGACTGCTGCTCAACCAGGCACTCGACCGCGACGAGATCGTGCTGCTGGAGGCCGGTCAGGCCACGCTGCTCGACGTCGACCACGGCACCTACCCGTTCGTCACCTCGTCCTCAGCGACGTCCGCCGGCGCCTGCACCGGCTCCGGGATCCCGCCGATGCGCCTCAACCAGGTCATCGGGATCGTCAAGGCCTACACGACCCGCGTCGGTGAGGGCCCGTTCCCCACCGAGCTCGAGGACGAGAACGGCGAGCACCTGCGCAAGGTCGGTGCCGAGTTCGGCACCACGACCGGCCGGCCTCGTCGCTGCGGTTGGTACGACGCCGTCATCGCCCGCTACGCCGCCCGCGTCAACGGGGTCACCGACTTCGTGCTCACCAAGCTCGACGTGCTGACCGGCCTCGAGACGATCCCCGTCTGCGTGGCGTACGACGTCGACGGCACCCGCCACGACGAGATGCCGGTCAACCAGACCGACTTCCACCACGCGAAGCCGATCTACGAGTACCTCGACGGTTGGACCGAGGACATCTCCGGCGCCCGCACGCTGGCGGACCTCCCCGCCAACGCGCAGGCGTACGTGAAGGCCGTCGAGGCCATGTCCGGTGCCCGGATCTCGGCCGTCGGCGTCGGTCCGTCGCGCGACGCCACCGTCGTCATCCACGACCTGATCTGATGAAGACCCTCGTCATCGGCAGCGGCGGCCGCGAGCACGCGCTGGCCCACGCACTCTCGCTCGACCCCACGGTGACCGAGGTGCACGCCGCTCCCGGCAACCCGGGCATCGCCGCGGTCGCGACCCTGCACGACGTCGACCCGATGTCCGGCGACTCGGTCGCCGACCTGGCCGAGCGTCTCGGCGCCGACCTCGTCGTCGTCGGGCCGGAGGCGCCGCTGGTCGCGGGCGTGGCGGACGCCGTGCGCGAGCGGGGGATCGCGGTCTTCGGACCGTCGGGCGCTGCCGCCCAGCTCGAGGGCTCGAAGGACTTCTCCAAGGGTGTGATGGTGGCTGCCGGAGTGCCCACCGCCGGCTCGTACACCTGCGCTACCCGCGCCGAGGTCGAGGCCGCGCTCGACGCCTTCGGGGCGCCGTACGTCGTCAAGGACGACGCGCTCGCTGCCGGCAAGGGCGTCGTCGTCACCCGGGACCGGGCCGAGGCGCTGGCGCACGCGGCCCTCTGCACATCGCGGGGGGGCGACCGAGTGGTGATCGAGGAGTTCCTCGACGGTCCCGAGGTCTCGCTCTTCGCGATCTGCGACGGGACCACGGCGTACGCCCTCCAGCCCGCTCAGGACTTCAAGCGGATCTTCGACGGCGGTCGCGGCCCCAACACCGGGGGGATGGGGTCCTACACGCCGCTGACCTGGGCGCAGCCCGACCTGGCCGACGTGGTGCTCGAGCAGGTCGTCCGGCCGACGCTGGTGGAGATGGCCGGGCGCGGCACGCCGTTCGTCGGCTGCCTCTACGTCGGCCTGGCGCTGACCGAGACCGGGCCGCGGGTGATCGAGTTCAACGTCCGCTTCGGCGACCCCGACATCCAGCCCGTGCTTGCGGTGCTCGACTCCCCGCTGGGTGAGCTGCTGACCGCCGCCGCCGCAGGTCGGCTCGCCGGGGTGCCGGCGCCGGTGTTCCGCGATGGCGCGGCGGTCACGGTTGTGCTCGCCTCGGCCGGCTACCCCGAGTCCTCCTCGAAGGGCGACGTGATCACTGGCGCCGACCTTGCCGCGTCCCGCGAAGGCGTCGACGTCATCCACGCAGGCACGGCGCTGTCCGGCGACGATCTCGTCACGGCCGGCGGCCGGGTGCTCGCCGTCCGAGCCGTCGGCACCGACGTCGCCGACGCCCGCGCCACGGCGTACGCCGCCGCAGAGCTGGTCAGCTTTCCCGGCATGCAGCGGCGCAGCGACATCGCGTCCGAGCCGCTCGGGGTGGTCGAGGGTGCGTCTCTTCGCTGATGCTCGTGGACAGTTGGCAATGGGGTCCACGTGGACCCCATTGCCAACTGTCCACAGGCTCACTCCATCCGGCTGTCGTCAGGAGTGGGTGCGGCCTACGGTCGACGCATGCTCGTCAGCGCCCGTGAAGCGGCAGTCCGCCTCAGCACCATCGGCATGCCGCGACGACAGGCAGGCCTGGCCCTGGGTGCGGGCCTCGCCGGAGAGCCGCTCCGGACCTCGAGCGCCACGTTGTACGAGGCCGGGCGTATCGACGATCTCCTGGCCCGGCCGGTCGTCGCGACGGGCGCCGTCTTCCGCGAGTGTCCGTTCGGGCTCTTCCTCGACCGCCGGGTCACCGACGTGCGACGTCTCGAGGAACTCGGCCTGAGTGCGGTCGAGGATCTCCGCCTCGGCGTGTGGGCGGGAGCGCTACTCGGTCTGTCGATCGATCAGGACGGACCGCTTCCCTATGTCTCGACGGTGTGCGGCTTCGTCGTGCTGGGAGGCGAGATCGTCGATGTGACCAGCGGTGCGAACGGTCGGCATCGGTTGCACCTCACCGACCCCGGTCCGTGGTTCGACGCGTGGCGCGGTCATCGCTGGCCCACGGGTGCCGGCAGGGAGTGGTCGTTGCTCGGGCGCCCAGGGGTGACGGGCGTCGCCGTGGGAGAATCAGGCACGTGACCGCGCCGACCTCCGTGCCCAACATTCTGGCCACCCGCTACGCCTCCGCCGAGCTGGCCCAGATCTGGTCGCCCGAGCACAAGATCGTGCTCGAGCGGCAGCTGTGGATCGCGGTGCTCGGGGCGCAGCGCGACCTCGGCATCGACGTACCGGACGGGGTGATCGAGGCCTATCGCGACGTCACGGAGAAGGTCGACCTCGAGTCCATCGCGGCGCGCGAGCGGGTCACCCGACACGACGTGAAGGCCCGGATCGAGGAGTTCAATGCTCTTCTGGGCGGGGCACTGGCCGGGCATGAGCACATCCACAAGGGCATGACCTCCCGCGACCTGACCGAGAACGTCGAGCAGCTCCAGGTGAAGCAGTCCCTGGCGCTGGTCCGCGACCGGGCCGTCGCCGCGTTGGCTCGGCTGGGTCGACTCGCCGCCGAGCACGAGGCCACCGTGATGGCCGGCCGTTCCCACAACGTCGCCGCGCAGGCGACCACGCTCGGCAAGCGGTTCGCCACTGTGGCCGACGAGATGCTGATCTCGATCGACCGGGTCGAGGACCTGCTGTCCCGCTACCCGTTGCGCGGCATCAAGGGCCCGATGGGCACCGCCCAGGACATGCTCGACCTGCTCGAGGGCGACGCTGCCAAACTGCAGCAGCTCGAGGAGCGCGTGGCCCACCACCTCGGCTTCGACCACGTCCTGACCAGCGTCGGCCAGGTCTACCCGCGCTCCCTCGACTTCGACGTCGTCTCCTCGCTGGTCCAGCTGGTCGCCGCCCCTTCCAACCTGGCGACCACGATCCGGCTGATGGCCGGCAACGAGCTCGTCACCGAGGGCTTCAAGGAGGGCCAGGTCGGCTCGTCCGCGATGCCGCACAAGATGAACAGCCGTTCGGCCGAACGCGTCAACGGCCTGTCCGTCGTCCTGCGCGGCCACCTGTCGATGATCGGCGAGCTCGCGGGCGACCAGTGGAACGAGGGCGACGTCTCCGACTCCGTCGTACGCCGTGTCGCGCTGCCCGACGCGTTCTTCGCCGCCGACGGCCTCTTCGAGACGTTCCTGACGGTGCTCGACGAGTTCGGTGCGTTCCCGGCCGTGATCCAGCGCGAGCTCGACCGCTACCTGCCGTTCCTGTCGACGACCAAGGTGCTGATGGCCGCCGTGCGCAACGGTGTCGGTCGCGAGGCCGCCCACGAGGCGATCAAGGAGGCCGCGGTCGGGACCGCTCTCGACATGCGCCGGGGCCAGGCCGACAACGACGTCTTCGCCCGACTCGCCGCCGACCCCCGCCTCGGCCTGACGGAGGCCCAGCTCGCGAGTCTGGTCGCCGAGCCGATCACGTTCACGGGCGCCGCCGTCGACCAGGTCCAGGCCGTCGTACGACGCGTCGCCGAGGTGACCGCGCGTCACCCCGAGGCCGCGGCGTACGCACCCGGCAGCATTCTCTAGGTCGCCTGCAACGCTCACCTCGGTGCCGGACCTGGACGGAGACGCGACCCTGGCCGGCTCAGCGGCGAGATGACCTACGAGAACGGCAGTCGGTCCCTCGAGGTGATGGGGGTCTCGCGGAGAGCTACGAGGGCTATGTCGAGGGACCACACCGCGATTCTCAGCGTCCCCAGGTGACGACGTCGGCCACCGCGCTCGGAGCGTTCGCCCACAGCTCGGTGTCAGGCACGGCTCCCAAGGCATCGTTGACGGTCGAGAACGCCAGCCGGAGGGCCACGAACACCGTGACCGCGAAGATGGTGGCGTCGTCGAGCCCCGCGTCCCGGAGGCCGTCGACGTTCGCCGACGTCGTGCCGTTCGGGTCGGCCGCGACCCGGCGTGCCCAGGAGGCCATCGCCTGCTCGCGGTCCGAGAGCCCGGCGTCGGTGCCCGTGAGCACACCGGCCGCCAGGTCTGCGTCCTCGGTCTCGGCCGCGAGCTTCGTGCCCCACGCGAGGGAGCAGTAGGAGTCGCCGAGGGTGGACGCGCAGGCCGTCACGAGGATGCCGCGCTCGCGCATCGACAGGCCACCTGTGCGGGCGACCTCCGCGACCAGGGCGAAAAGGCGGCTGTTGGCGTCGGGGTGGTGCGCCCACACGCGGCTCAGGTTCATGACGTAGCCGTGGTCCTGGACATCGGCGGCGTACAGCGCTTGGACTTGTGGCGTCGGCTCGGGCTCGGCGAGGAAGGTCATGCTGCAGTCTGCTGCCGCGTCGACCGGACTGCCATCGCCAAGGCGAATGAAACCAGGACCGCGCCGGTCAGCAGCGCGGCCCGCAGCCCGGTGTCGGCGGAGGTGTCCCCGGCGAGCTGGTAGACGGTGACCAGTACGGCGGCGCCGATGGACGCGCCGATGCGCTGGCCGGTCTGCAGGGCGCCACCGGCGGCACCACCCATCCGGGGCGGCACCTCGGCGAGGGTGAGGATCATGTTCGGTGAGACGACCGCGCCCGCGCCGAGCCCGGCCAGCAGCAGGGTCGGCGCCAGCCACGGCCAGACCGGGTCGTGCCCCGGCACCAGCAGGGCGACCAGCACAACGCCGGTGATCATCGTCGCGAGTGCGGCGACGATCAGCCGCCGGCCGAGATCGGAGACGTAGCGTCCAGCCAGCGGCGCGCTGAGCGCAGAGCCGCCGGCGAACGGGACCAGCAGCAGACCTGCCTGGAGCGGCGCCATCCCCAGCCCCTCCTGGAGGTAGAGCGACGTCACCAGCAGGACGCCGGTGAAGCCGGTGAAGTAGAGCGCGCCGACGGCCAGTCCGTTGAGGTAGCCCGGCAGGCCCCGCAGCAGCGCCAGGTCCAGCAGGGGCGGGTGGCCGCGTCGCGCCGTACGCCGCTCCCACGCGACGAACCCCCAGCCGAAGACCGGGACGCCGACGAGCAGCAGCAGCGGCAGCCGCTCACCGCCCTCGACCCGGACGATCGGGTAGAGCAGGCACAACACCGTGGCGCCGAGCAGCAGAGCGCCGGGGACGTCGATCCGGTTGTCGGCCGCGGTGCCTCCGGAGGTCGAGCTCGTCGAGACCCGTCGAGGCACCATGACGAGCACGGCGATCAGCGCGGCGAGCCCGATGGGGACGTTGACCAGGAAGAGCCAGCGCCACCCGTTCTCCTCACCCGCGAGCGCGATGATGACACCGCCCAGGACAGGGCCGATGGCCGACGAGATCGAGACGGTCAACCCGAAGATGCCGAACGCGCGCCCGCGTTCGCGCCCGCGGAAGAGCTGCTGGATCAGGCCGGAGTTCTGGGGCGTGAGCAGTCCGGCGCTGGCGCCCTGCAGGAGCCGGGCGATCACCACGAGCTCGACGTTCGGAGCCAAGCCGACCGCTGTGCTGGAGACGATGAAGCAGATCAGCCCCACGAGCATCAGGCGTCGGCGGCCGTACGCGTCGCCGAGCCGGCCGCCGGCGACCAGGGTGAGGCCGAAGGCGAGTGCGTAGCCGGAGACGACCCACTGGATGGTGCCGGCTGAGGTGTGCAGGCCCTCCCGCATCGACGGGATCGCGACGTTGACGATCGAGACGTCGAGAAGCGCCATGAACCCGATGACGAGCGAGACGCCCAGGATCCGCCAGCGCCGGGGGTCGGGTGTGTACGTCGGCTCGATGACGTGCGGCGTCTCGACGCTCGGCACATCGAAGGCGTGCTCGCTCACGCACCCACCGTGCCCGGCAGGTGGTCGTCGTACTCGTCAGGCGCGGGCGTGCCCGCCCCAGTTGGCGAGCTTGACCGCGACGCCGTGCAGATCGGCCTTGCGGACCTCGGCGTCGATCAGCGGCAGGATGGCGTCCCACTCCACGGCGAACGAGCCTTTGATCTGGTCGAAGCCGTCGGGACGGGCGAAGAACCAGACGTGGAAGTGCGACGACCCGTCGCCCCAGCGGTTGACGTGCACGCGACCGATGCCGGGCAGGCCCTCGATGATCCGGACCAGCCGGTTGGAGATCCGGCCGAACTCGGAGGCGAGGTCGTCGTCGATCTGGCCGGCGTCCTCGTGGTCGCGGGTCTGCAGGACGAGCACCAGTGGCAGACCGCTCGCCGGGCGGGTGGTGAGCACCCAGTGCTCGTCCTCCCAGACGATGGTGTCCGGGTCGATGCCGGCGCAGGTGTCGCAGGGGGGACCGCCCTCGTCGCCGACCCGCGGCTGCTCGACGCCGGGTGCCGCAAGGGTCTTCGGTGCGATCGCGCCGTCGACGACCTCCCAGGGGAAGATCTCCCACCCGGCGATCGACGGGGCGGGCAGCCGCCCGTCGGGGGCAACGGCGAGGACGCGGGCGTGGATCTCAGACGCAGACTCCGGCATGGCCCAACTGTGCCAGCCCGACTTGCGCTTCGGCTCGGCACCCCCGGAGCATCGCGTTCATGAGTGCTCCCGTCACGGTCTCGATCACCCGCACCATCGCGCCAGGCCACAGCGACGAGATGCTCGCCTGGATCCGCGCCGGCTCCGCCCTTGCCACCCGCTTCGACGGGTTCCTCGGCTCGGGCTGGGTGCGCCCGTCGACCCAGTCGGAGGAGTGGCACATGCTCTACCGCTTTGCCGATGAGCAGTCGCTCGCGACGTGGGAGGCCTCGCCGCAGCGTGAGTGGTGGCTGGGCGCCGCCCAGGGTCTGGTCGGCGAGTCGAGCGTCGAGCGCCGGACCGGGATCGAGGGCTGGTTCGACCCGCCGGCGACGTACGACGTCGAGGACCTGCGCCCGCCTGCCCCCGCGCCGCCGCGGTGGAAGCAGGCGACCGTGATCTTCCTGGTCTTCTATCCGCTCAGCGTGCTGGCGAACTGGATCGCCGGGCACCTCATCGCCGACTGGGCGCTCCCGCTGCGGGTGCTCGCCGTCGTGCTGGTGATGACGCCCGTGATGACCTACGTCGCGCTGCCGTGGGTCACCCAGCGCATGGAGTGGTGGCTGCGCCGCTGACCGATGGTCGGGGCCGACCCGCTGGTGAGTCCGATGGTTGAGGTGCGAAGGCCGCCAGGCCTGAGCCTCGAAACCATAGTGGACCGCTCGACTATGCTGGGTGAATGTCCGTTGACACGCTGCCACCGCTCCCGTCGTACGACGACCTCCAGGTCGTGGTGCCCGCTCCGGGTGTCGGCCCCGGCAACTGGGCGGGTGCGGCGAGCGCCGTGCTCGTCGATGGGACCTACTGGCTGACCTACCGGGTGCGCCGCCCTCTCGCCGAGGGGCGCGGCGTCTCGGTGGTTGTCGCCAGCTCGCCCGACGGGGTGACCTTCGAGGAGGTCGCCGTCGTCGACCGGGAGGCGTTCGGTTGCGAGTCGTTCGAGCGCCCGGTGCTGGTGCCTGTCCCCGGCGTCGGGTGGCGGCTCTATCTCTCCTGCGCCACTCCGGGCTCGAAGCACTGGTGGGTCGACAGCCTCACGGCCGCGACGCCGGCAGAGCTGCCCACCGGCGAGCGCCGGGTCGTGCTGCCCGGCGACGACGAGGTCGCCGTCAAGGACCCGGTAGTGGAGCACACCCCTGAAGGCTGGCGGATGTGGCTCTGCTGCCACCCGCTGACCGACGCCGGTCACGAGGACCGGATGACGACGCGGTTGCTGACCAGCCTCGACGGGCTCGACTGGACCGACCGCGGCGAGGTGCTCGCGGGCCGACCCGGCCGCTGGGATGCCCGCGGCGCGCGGGTGTCGACGGTGCTGACCTCCGACCCGCTCGTGGTGCTGTACGACGGCCGCGCCGATGCCGCCTCGAACTGGTACGAGACGACCGGTGTCGCGCGCTGGGACGGCGAGCGGCTGGTCGCCGACGACTCCGAGCCGATCGCGTCGCCGTACTCCGACGGCGCCTGGCGCTACGCCTCCGCCGTACCGCTGCCCGACGGTCGCACTCGCTTCTACGTCGAGGCCGCGCGGCCCGACGGCGCGCATGACCTGGTGACGCTGGTTCGCTGACGGTGGTTGAGGTGCCGACGATCAGGCGCGCTGGCGCTCCTCGAACGAGCCCTTCGGCTCGGGCGAGAGCCAGTCGGAGAAGTCCTGCCCGCTGAGGTCGGACAGCAGGTCGACGTCGTCGGTGAAGTGGCGCACCAGCCGTTCGCGCTGCTCGGGGGTGAGCCGCGGGCGCGGACCGTCGCCGGTCTGCAGCCTCGCCACCAGCGGCACGCTGGCCCGGCGCCAGACGTCCGGCGGCGCGAACTGGCCGAGGTGGGCGCCGGCACGGATCGCGGGACCTAGCACGGTCGGCCGCCAACCCGGCGGGACATAGCTGCGTGAGTTGTCCCGCGGGATGGTGGCCACCATGCCCGGTGTGATGCCGAGGAATCGGCAGGCCCGGTCGACGGCGGCCGGCGGGTCGTCGACGATGTCGCGGTAGCGCAGCACGAGGATCCGCTCCGGGTCGACGTACTGGTGCAGATGAGCGAGCTGCTCGCCGTACATCCCGAGCTCGCGGTAGCGCCAGAACGGTGCCCACCCGGCCCGCACCCGCTCGTCCTGGCGGGCGAAGGCGGCCTCGAAGTCGGCGAGCGGCTCGAGGCCGTCGCACCACAGGTGCATCCAGTTCGAGTACGCCCGGTCGACCGGGTCGCGGACCACGGCGATCAGTCGTACGTCGGGCAGCGACTCGGCGATCCGGCGGTGCGCGCCTCGGCTCCAGAGGTAGAACGGCGTGCTCTCGCCGCGGACCGTGTCGGGCCGGGCGGTCTCGAACAGGGCGGCGTACTCGTCGTGACGCCAGATCCACTCCTGCTGCGAGTGTGCGTCGCCGGGCCCGCGCCAGGCCGGGGGAGGAGCGCCGTCGCAGAGCCAGAACTTCGGCTCCTTGGGCCGGGTCACGAACACCTCGGGATGCTGCGAGAGCGCGGCGTGCAGGGCGGTGGTGCCGGCCTTGGGGGCGCCGACGATCAGGAAGTCAGGACGCGGTGGTCGGATCATGAGGCCCTCACTCTGCGGATCAGCGGCTCAAACCAAAGTAACCCAGTAGTGAAAGACTTGAAAGGCCAACTCCTAGAGTGTGCGCGTGGCCGAACTCAACATCCCGCCCGCGCCGAGCATCGAGGGCGCCCAACACCTCCACTCCGGCAAGGTGCGCGACCTCTACGAGCTCCCCGGCGGTGAGCTGCTGATGGTCGCCAGCGACCGGATCTCGATCTTCGACTTCGTTCTCGACACGACGATCCCCGACAAGGGCGAGATCCTGACCCGGATGTCGCTGTGGTGGTTCGACCAGCTCGCCGACCTGGTGCCCAACCACGTCATCTCGACCGACGTGCCGGACGCCGTACGCGGCCGTGCCGTCGTGTGCGAACGGCTCGCGATGTATCCCGTCGAGTGCGTTGCCCGCGGCTACCTCACCGGGTCCGGGCTGCTCGACTATCGCGCCACTGGCGAGGTGTGCGGCATCGCGCTGCCGGCCGGGCTCGAGGACGGCAGTCGGCTGCCGGCGCCGATCTTCACGCCAGCCACCAAGGCCGAGCTCGGCGACCACGACGAGAACGTCTCGTACGACGCCGTCGCTGCCACTGTCGGCGCCGAGCGCGCCGCGCAGCTGCGCGACCTGACGCTCGAGGTCTACGCGCGGGCCGAGGGGATCGCCCGCGAGCGCGGCATCATCCTGGCCGACACGAAGTTCGAGTTCGGGGCCCGTCCCGACGGCACGACCGTGCTGGCCGACGAGGTGCTCACCCCCGACTCGTCCCGCTTCTGGCCCGCCGCCGAGTGGCAGCCGGGCCGCACGCAGGCGTCGTACGACAAGCAGATCGTGCGCAACTGGGCGCTGTCTCCCGAGTCGGGCTGGGACCGCTCGACCGGTGCGGCCCCGCCGCCGGTGCCGCAAGAGGTCGTCGACCGCACCCGCAGCCGCTACGTCGAGGCTTACGAGCTGCTGACCGGAGAGACGTTCTGACGGTCGCGTTCCCGGTGCCACCTGAGGTGGCCTTCGACTACCTGGTGGACCCGCGCCGCCGCCCGGAGTGGCAGTCGAGCCTGAGTCGCGTCGAGGACGTCGACGGTGAGCCGCGGGTCGGTCAGACCTGGGTGGACGTGACGAAGCCGGGGGTGCGCCCGGCGATGGAGACGACCGAGCTCGACCGGCCGCATCGCTGGACCGAGACCGGGACCTGGCGCGGCATCTCCGCGACCTTGACGCTGACCTTCACCGAGACCACCACGGGCTGCAACGTCGAGCCCACGATGGTGGTGCGGGGACGGGGCGTCGCTGCCCCGATCGCGCGGGCGCTCTCGCTCGTGGCGCCGTACGCCGTCCGAGGTGATCTGCGCCACGCGGCCGGTAGGTTGAGGGCATGACGACGTACAACCTGGCGAGCATCCTCGAGGACAGTGCTGCGACCTACTCCGACCGCACCGCGGTCGTGTTCGCAGGAGCTGACGGGCAGAGTTCACGGCTGACCTACACCGAGGTCAACGCCTTCTCCAACATGGTCGCCAATCTGCTGGCGGCGCGGGGGATCCAGCCGGGCGACAAGGTCGCGCTGACCTGCCCGAACCTGCCCTACTTCACCGTCGTCTACTTCGGCATCCTCAAGGCCGGAGCGACCGTCGTGCCTCTCAACGTGCTGCTGAGGGGTCGCGAGGTCGCCTATCACCTGCAGGACTCCGACGCGAAGGCGTACTTCTGCTTCCAGGGCACACCCGAGCTGCCGATGGGTGAGGCCGGGTACGCCGGCTTCAAGGAGAGCGAGGGCTGCGAGCACTTCTTCGTCATCACGGCCGGCCTCGGCGACGCCTCGCCGATCGAGGGCACCGAGACCATGGCACAGGCGATGGGCGGTCAGCCCGCGGAGTTCGAGACGGTCGCCACCGACGAGGACGACACCGCGGTCATCCTCTACACCTCGGGGACCACCGGTCAGCCGAAGGGCGCCGAGCTGCGGCACCGCAACATGCGCGACAACGCGCTGTCCGGCGAGCCGCTCTTCGGGGCCGACGCGGACAACCCGGACACGTACCTCTGTGTGCTGCCGCTCTTCCACTCGTTCGGCCAGACCGTCTGCCAGAACGGCGCCTTCGCGTACGGCGGCACCGTCGTGATGCTCCCGCGGTTCGAGGCACGGGCGGCGCTGGACCTCATGAAGAAGGAGAGGATCACCTTCTTCGCCGGCGTACCCACCATGTACTGGGGCCTGCTCGGCGCCCTCGAAGGAGCCCAGGCCGACGGCTTCGACGTCGCGGAGGTCGCGGGCCACCTCCGGGTCGCGGTCGCGGGCGGGTCTGCCCTCCCGGTTGAGGTCCACAAGGAGTTCGAGAAGCGCTTCGGGGTCACGATCCTCGAGGGCTACGGGCTGTCCGAGACGTCGCCGGTCGCGTCGTTCTCGAAGTACGGCGAGCCGGTGCGCGTCGGCTCGATCGGGCTGCCGATCCCCGGCGTGGAGATGAAGCTCATCGATCCCGAGTGGAACGTCGTCGAGGGCGCTGACGAGATTGGCGAGATCGCGATCAAGGGCCACAACATCATGAAGGGCTACTACAACCGCCCGGAGGCGACCGCCGACGCCATCCACGACGGCTGGTTCCGCTCCGGCGACCTCGGGCGCCGGGACGAGGACGGTTGGTACTACATCGTCGACCGGTTCAAGGACATGATCATCCGCGGCGGCTACAACGTGTACCCGCGCGAGGTCGAGGAGGTCCTGATGACCCACCCGGCCGTGTCCCTCGCCGCCGTGATCGGCGTGCCGCACGAGAGTCACGGTGAGGAGATCAAGGCCGTCGTCATCCTCGCCGACGGTGCCGAGGTGAGCGAGGACGAGCTGCTCGCCTGGGGCAAGGAGCAGATGGCCAACTACAAGTACCCGCGCATCGTGCAGTTCGTCGATGCCCTCCCGATGACCTCCACCGGCAAGATCCTCAAGCGTGAGCTGAGCTAGCTCGAGCTTGATGCCGCCGTTGGTCGAGCAGTGACGGCGCGCTGGCGCCTGAGCGTCGTCGAGACCTCCGCAGCTCGCCTGGTGCAGCGATCACCTGGTCGACGCCGGATCTTGGCTCTCCCAGGTCTCGACACGCGGGTCGCGGCTTCGCAGGCTCAGCCGCGCCGCTTGCTCGACCACCATCATCGGGTCCGCTGGCGCGTCCCCGATCGCAGGACCTTGTCCATCGCCTTGCCCTTGGCGAGCTCGTCGACGAGCTTGTCGAGGTAGCGGATCTGCTGCATCAGCGGGTCCTCGACGTTCTCGACGCGCACCCCGCAGACGAGCCCGGTGATCAACGAGGCGTTCGGGTTGAGCCGCGCGTCGGCGAAGAAGTCCTCGAACGTCGTCTCGTCGTCCAGGTGGCGCTCCAGCTCCGCCTGGTCGAAGCCGGTGAGCCACCGGATCGCCTGGTCGAGCTCGTCTTTCGTCCGGCCCTTCCGCTCCACCTTCGCGACGTAGTGCGGATAGACAGACGCGAAGCTCGTGGTGAAGATCCGGTGCGCCACCGCAGGACCTACTCGAACGGGTTCGGCAGCGCGCCGGGCAGCTTGGCGAGCAGCTCGCGGGCCTGGCCGGCGACCTTGTGCTCGACGAGCACCTCGTAGCGGGTGGCGACCACCTGCGTGATCGAGGAGAAGTCGCGCTGGCCGCGGGTCAGGGCGTAGCCGAGCAGCGCCCACACGATGCCGAAGACGGCGCCGAGGAGGACCGTCGAGACGATCATCGCGAAGACGTTCTCGTCGACGAAGAACGAGAAGATCAGCCCGACGAAGAGGCCGAGCCACAGGCCCGAGAGCAGGCCGCCGAGCGCGACGCGTCCCGTCGTCAGCCGGCCGGTGATCCGCTCGACCCGCTTGAGGTCGGTGCCGACGATCATCAGGTTCTTGACCGGGAACTCGTTGTCGGAGAGGAAGTCGACGGTCTTCTGCGCGGCCGGGTAGTCGTCGTAGACCGCCAGGGACTGGGGGAACTCGAGTCGGAGCGGGTTGGCGCCGGGGAGGCCTGTGGGGATGCTCATGCCTCCAGTGTGCCGAACGGGCGCGTTTCCTGCCCGCCGGACCCGGGTATGTGCGGAGCGGAGTACGACGACGCGACGGGGGTCAGATGTCACTCGAGATGCTCAAGGCCGATGTGGATGCTGCCGCGCAGCAGATCCAGGCCGCTGCGGACGGAGCTGCCGCGACCAAGCCGGGAAGCCACCTCGCCGGTGTCGGTACGGCGCTGCCGGGCAGCACCAGTGCCGGAGCCGTGCAGGCGCTGGTCGAGAGCTGGGACACCGCGGTGGCGGAGTGGCACCGCGACGCAAGCGGTCTCGCCGAGCGGATGTCGGCCGCGGCCGACCACCTCCAGGCGACCGACGAGGTCGTGTCGAGAGGGTTCGGTCGCCCGATGATGGCGCAGTGACCACGATCGACCAGCTGCTGAGCTGGAACCCTGATGCTCTCGGGACCAGCGCAGAGGGGCTGAACTCCGACCGCAAGTCCCTCGTCGACCTCCAGGACGAGATGGACGGCGGCGGTCCGCCGGGCAGCTGGCAGGGCGAGGCCGCCACCGCTGCCGGGGAGTCGCACGGTCGCCTGTACGACCGGCTCGCCGACCTGGTGGCAGCGGTGTCGCCGGTGGTCGGTGCCCTCGACACCGCGCAGGCGGAGATCTCCGCGGCCAAGGAGTCCGTGCTCTCGGCGAGGAGCACGATCGCCGGTGAGGGTTGGGTCCTCGAGGAGAGCGGCGGCAGTGTCCGGGTCTCCGCGCCGGCGTCGACGAGCACCGAGACCAACTTCCTGGGAGCGATCGACGAGAAGCTCGATGAAGCCCGGATGACGATGCTCGCCCAGCAGATCGCCGACGCACTCCAGCGCGCAGCCGACGCCGACGCGCAGCTGGCGTCGGTGCTCAACGGCGCCCGGACCGGGAAGTTCGACGCGGCCAGCGGCACGCTGGCGACCGCGGCTCTGCCGCCCGAGCTGCGTGGGCTCTCCGACCAGGAGATCGCCGACTACCTCGTCGAGCACCCCGACCGCGACTTCGATCTCGAGTCGCTCTCCACGGAGCAACAGCAGCTGCTCGGCCAGACGATCGCCGACAAGTACGCGTCCTACTCCGACGACCAGTCGTGGCAGCCGTGGATGTACGAGGGCGAGGAGCCGCCGAGCGCCGAGGACATCGAAGGGCTCAACAGCCTGCTCGCGGCGTACGGCGACGACAGCACCGTCGCGACGTCCCTGCTCAACGACCTCGGCCCCGAGGGGTTGCTCCACGTCCAGCAGACGATGCTCGCGGCGGCGCCGACGCTGGACGACAAGGTCGGTGTGGTCGGCGAGTCCCAGCAGCTCTGGGGTCAGACGCTCGCGGCCGGGACGTCCGGCCTCGACGACGGTCACTCCGGCCCGGCCGAGCACGTGTCCCAGGCCTGGCTCGACGGCCTCGTCGACGCGGCCGGCAAGGGCTCCATGCCGGTCGACCGCTTCGAGATCGACGACACCTACAGCATCTCGATGAACGGCTACTCCCCGTCCGGCTACCAACTGCTCGGACCGCTGCTGCGCGACGACGGGCACTCCTCGCACTTCCTCAACACCATCGGCGACTCGATGGAGAGCTACGAGAAGGCGTTCGTCGCCGAGAACGGCACCTCGCCGTGGCACGGACCGATGATCGACGTCCGGGCCCTGGACCTCACCGACGGCGCACCCGACGACTACCTGGACCTCCGCGACTACGACCACGCGACCGGCTACGACCCCATGGGCGGCCTGATGGAGGGCCTGTCGCATGACCCGGACGCCGCGCGCGACTTCCTCGCCGGCGGCGACGGTGACCGCGTCGACTACTACATGAACGAGCGCGAGTGGCCGCACGGCGAGCACACGCCGTACCCGGACCTGCCCTCGGAGCAGCGGCACTTCGGCGATGCTCTCGTCAGCGCGACGACGGTCGACCCGGACGCGCGCTCGCCGCACCTCGCCGAGCAGGCGGTGGACAGCGCGGCCAGCGCCGGTGGCGACCTGGCGCCCGAGCTCAAGCAGCCGCTGGGCACGATGCTCGGCGGCTACATGCCCGACGTGTACTCGAGCCTGGGTGGGACCGACCCGGTCAGCTCCGGCGACGCCGACCCGTGGCTGCCCGGTGAGCAGTCGGCCGACCTGCAGGCGAGGTTCGACGAGCACCAGCTCCGGCAGGTGCTGTCGACGCTCGGCACCGACGACGGCGCGTCGTCGACGATCAGCGGGGCGGCGACCCAGTACGCGCAGTACGGCTACGACCACTACTTCGGTGGTGAGAGCGACGGCAGCGGGACGGCCGACCAGACGGACTTCGACAAGTGGGAGTCTCGTCTCGAGGGCGCCAAGGCCAACGTCAACAGCCCGTACGCCGAGGTCATCTCGGCGCTCGGCGAGGGCGCGACCGACCAGATGGTCGCGGACGGCCTGGCGGCCGATGCGTCCGCGAGCGCGCAGGGTGACGGCGCCTACGAGGTCGGCGGCTGGATCGCGGAGCAGGTGGTCGACAAGGGTGTCGGCGCCATCCCGTTCGTCGGGGACATCGGGGCCGACGCGATCAACACCGGCGTGACCGGGCCGCTCACCGACCACCTCACCGGGCTCAACGACGTCGACACCACCAATGAGGTGCGCCAGCACGTCGGCGACCTGATCGCCGACAACCACGGCACCGCTGCGGCGATGGCGCAGGAGTCGATCTACAGCCACCTCCCGGTCGGCGAGCTGCCGGACGCCCTCGTCCAGGACGGCGACCGGGTCCCGATGTCGGAGTGGGACGCCGAGCAGCGGGACGCCTGGACCAACTACCAGTCCGAGACCGGCTACGGCGGCCTCTACTCCCAGCTCGCCGACGACCTCGAGGACGAGCTGGTCGGCAGCACCTCCCAGACCGAGCAGGAGTCCGGCGAGTGACCCGACGCCGGCGGCGTCTGCGTCAGCGGGTCGTCGTCGCCGTTCTCCTGGCGGGCGCCCTGCTCGGCTGCAGCGACGACAGCGACACCCCGAAGGCACTCGCGGACGCGGCCGACAGCGACGCGACCGCGCTGGTCGCCGACGGGACGGTCGACGGCGACGAGATCGACGGCGTACCCCGGGACCGGGTGGACCGCCTGGAGCTGCTGCTGACCGGCGTGCCGTGGTCCGGAGCCGACTCTGTGTACGTCGCCGAGGGGCTGCAGGAGGCCGCTGCCGACGACCCGACGCTGCTCGCCGACCTGGTCGAGGCGGCTGGCCGGGCCGACGACGACATCCATCCCGAGCTGCGGGACACGGTCGCGCAGCTCCTCGTGGACGACTTCCACGCGGTGATCGCCGCCTATGGAGCACCGGTCCCCACCGGGCCGAGCCTCGACCCCGATGCGCTGAGTGCGGTGCTGGCGCAGGTCGGCCGGTCGGACGACGTCTACGCCGACTTCGAGCAGGCCGCGATCGACGCCGTCCAGGAGGGCCTCGACGCCGACCTCGCGGGCGTGACGGAGGCCGGCTGGGACGACGCCATGGCGCAGGCTGAGACCGACTGGACGACCCCCATCGGGACCGCGCTCGGCACCGTCCTCGGAGCGCAGTGTGCCGCCGACGACACCGGCTGCGACGAGCGCATCGAGCAGACCCAGGAGTTCGTGGGCCGCTACCTCCGCGGTGCGGCGTACACCCGGATCCCGGTGAGCATGCTGCCGGCCAGTCTCCTGCAGGCGTCCGGCGAGCGGCTGCCCAAGATCAGCGAGAGCGACCCGGCGTACGACGACTGGCAGCGCATCGTCGACCAGTACCCGGCGCTCGACCTGGTCCCGGCGGTCGAGGCGGCTGCGACCGGCCTCTAGACTCAGCGGTGCACCCGAAGCCCTCGTGAAGGAGCGCCCCTGTGGCCCGTGTCGTCGTCGACGTCATGCCCAAGCCCGAGATCCTCGACCCCCAGGGCAAGGCCGTGCTCGGCGCGCTGCCGCGGCTGGGCTTCTCCGGCGTGACGGATGTCCGCCAGGGCAAGCGGTTCGAGCTCGAGATCGACGGCGAGGTCACCGACGCGGTGCTCGCCGAGGTCGAGAAGATGGCGGAGACGCTGCTCTCCAACCCCGTCATCGAGAACTACGCGGTCCGCGTCGAGGACGCCCCCGTGGTGGCGCAGTGAAGATCGGCGTCGTCACCTTCCCGGGCTCCCTGGACGAGGTCGATGCCCAGCGCGCCGTCACCATCGGCGGCCACACGGCCGTCCCGTTGTGGCACGGCGACCACGATCTCAAGGGCGTCGATGCCGTCGTCCTGCCGGGCGGCTTCTCGTACGGCGACTACCTGCGCTGCGGTGCGATCTCGCGCTTCTCCCCGGTGATGGCCGAGGTCATCGACGCCGCCGGCAAGGGGATGCCGGTCCTCGGCATCTGCAACGGCTTCCAGATCCTGTGCGAGTCCCACCTGCTGCCGGGCGCACTGATCCGCAACGACCACCGCAAGTTCGTCTGCCGCGACCAGCGCCTGCGCATCGAGAACGCCCGCACGCCCTGGACGTCGTCGTACGCCGAGGGCGCGGAGATCACCATCGTCCTCAAGAACGGCGAGGGCGGCTTCGTCGCCGACGTCGCGACGCTCGACCGGCTCGAGGGTGAGGGTCGGGTCGTGGCTCGCTACCTCGACGGCAACCCCAACGGCTCCCTGCGCGACATCGCCGGGATCAGCAACGAGCGCGGCAACGTGGTCGGCCTGATGCCGCACCCCGAGCACGCGGTCGAGGACCTCACCGGCGCCGGGACCGACGGTCTCGGCTTCTTCACCAGCCTGACCCCCTCGATCGTGGAGTCTGTCTTCTCGTGAACCGCTCTCCGTCACCTTCAATCGTGTCCGACCCGCGGCGGCTGTTCCGCGCCGTCGCGGTCGCCGAGGGCATCACCTGGGCCCTGTTGCTGTCCGGCATGTTCCTCAAGTACGTCACCGAGACCACCGAGCTCGGGGTGCGGGTCTTCGGCATGGTGCACGGTGTCGTGTTCGTCGCCTACTGCCTCACGACGGTCGTGGTCGCGGTCGACCAGCGCTGGTCCCTCGGCCGGACGCTGATCGGCCTGGCCGCCGCGGTCCCGCCGTTCTTCACGGTGATCTTCGACTGGTACGCCGAGAAGAAGGGCGCGCTCGCCGACGCCTGGCGGCTGACCTCGTCGGAGCCGACCGGTCGCCTCGACCGGCCCGTTGCCTGGCTGCTGCGCAACCCGGTCCGCGGCACGGTCGCCGGCCTGGTGGCCGTCGCGGCCCTCACTGGCGTCGCGCTGCTGGTCGGGCCGCCCGCCAGCTGACCGCCGGAGGTCATACGGTCAGTGTGTCCGCTTGCTCCGTCGGTATGACGTCCGGGGGCCGCGGCCGGCGTAGGACGCTCAGCGCTTGACCTTGCCGGCCTGGAGCGCCTTCCAGGTCTTGGCGGCGGCGACGCCGGAGACCTCGACACCGACCCGCTTCTGCCAGGCGCGCAGCGCCTTGTCGGTCTTCGCGTTGAAGACCCCGGTCGCGCGGACCGCCTTCGCGGTGGCGTCCGTGCCGGCGACCGAGAGCGCCCGCTGCAGACGGCGTACGGCCGGCCCCGTGGAGCCGAACTTCACGACCGGCGTGTCGCCGGCGCTCAGCAGGGACACCCAGTTGCGACGCGACCAGGCAGACTGCACGCGCATCCGGTGGTTGCTCTGCCAGGCGTTGACCGCCGCGAGGACCCGTGGGCCGAACTTGCCGTGGATGCGGCCGGCGTACAGGCCCTGCTCCTGGAGCAGGCACTGCAGGGCCTTGACCTGGTTCGCCGGCGGCACCGACGTCGCGGTCGGGGGACGGAGCGCGCTGAAGCCGTACGACGGGACGGCGATGCCGCCGCAGTACACCTCGCGCGGCGCCACCGAGCCCTGGCCGAGGTCGAGGTAGTTGCGGTCGATGTTGATGGTGACGCCGCCCCACGTCTCGTTGTGGCCGCCCTGGTACTGCTTGATCCGCGCGTGCGGCTTCCAGCCGCTGTTGCGGATGTACGGCGTGGTGGTGCTGGCGATGCCGTCCCAGCGGGCGATCCAGATCTGGTCCGGGAGGACGAACGCCGTCGGGCGGGTGACTCGGGCGTCGTCGAGGGCCTTGATGCCCGAGCCGGCGCTGGAGTAGACCCCGGAGACGTAGCCGAGGGCGTGGAGCTGCTGGGTCCAGCCGCTGAGGAACGACAGCGCCGACTCGCGGCAGTTGGTGTTGTTGTGGTCGAAGCCCTCGAGGTCGTACCAGAGCGTGCTGCCCGGCGCGATGCCCAGGGCGGTGGCCGCGGCGACCGACTGGCTGGCCTGGGCGATGCCCTGCTGCAGCGCGGTCGAGAAGGTGCCGTTGGCGTTTGCCTTGGGGCTGATCTTGAAGTCGTCGTCGTAGCGCGGGAACCGCGGCTGGCACGACGCCTGCGGCCCGAGGGTGATCGGCAGCAGCCGCCAGCCGTTGGCGAGCTGGGTGCTGACCCAGGTCGCGTCCAGGTAGGTCTGGTTGCGGCAGGCGCGGGAGTTGCCGTCGATGTAGATGCCGACCGCGAGGAAGGGCGAGCTCGCCAACCAGCGGTCCATCTTGGCCTGACTCGGTGCCTGGCACTGGTCGAAGCCGTATCCCGTGAAGTCCCCGGGCGTGACGACGTTGACCAACTTGGCCTTCTTCACCTTCTGGGACGTCGGTGCGGGCACGGGGGTCGCCGCATCAGTGGCCTGCTCGGCACTGCTCACCACCGTGAGGCCGGTGATCGCGAGCGCGCCCAGCAGGATGCCGCTGGCGGCGCGTCGGGCAAGGGGAAGGACCGGGCGAGGCATGTGGTGCTCCAGAGAAAGTCGTCACTGCCTCGCGGCCGAGGCCACGTCACCATAACCTCACTGATCACACCAGTCACAGCCTTCGCGGCTAACTACCAGCCTGTAATTCGATCGCCGGCTTCCGCAAGGTTTGCTCAATCCGCTTGTCGCGACGCGTCGTTCGGGAGCACCGTGGTCGGCACGCGAGCGATCGGGGGGATCGATCATGGATGACAGCTGGAGCACGCTCCCGTGCCTGGGCCATGGGCCGCACTTCCACCTGGACCCGGTTGAGGGGGGTGCGCCGGTCATCAGCACCGATGGCCGTTGGTGGTGGGACGGGCGCACCTGGACGCCGGTGACGGGCGAACAGCCGGCCCTCGCCTGAGCGAGGGCCGGCTGCGTCGTTGGCGTCGTACGCCGGGTCAGGCTGCCTCGACGTACGCCGGCTCCGGCGTCGCGACCGGCCGAGCCGGGCGCAGCACCACGGCCGACACGACCAGCGCCATCGCGCAGAACGCCGCGGAGGTCAGGAACGCCGCCTGCAGGCCGGGGACGAACTCGCCGGGCGTCGCACCGGCGGCGTACACCGACACGATGACGGCGATGCCGACGGCGGCACCGAGCTGTTGCGTGGTCTGCAGCAGGCCGGACGCCGATCCGGCGTGCTCTGGCTCGACGCCGCTCAGCACCGTCACGGAGATGGGCATGAAGACCAGGCCGGTGGCGAGACCCGCGATCAGCATCGGGCCGAAGATCGAGCCCCAGTAGGTGCCGTCAGTGCCGGCGGCGCTGAGCCAGGCGTAGCCGATCGTCATGGCCGCCGTGCCGCTCATCAGCATGGCGCGCGGACCGATCCGCCCGATGAGCCACGGGGTGAGTCGGGACATCCCGAAGATGCCGAGGCTGAACGGGAGGAACGCGAAGCCGGACGCGAGCGGACCGAAGCCCAGCACCCGCTGCGCGTACTGCACGACGAGGAAGAACATCGAGAGGTTCGCGCCGATCACCAGCGCCATCACGGCCAGCGCGCCGACGCGACGCTTGTTGCGGACCAGGTGCGGCTGGATCATCGGGTGCGGGTGCCGCGTCTCGGTACGAGCCAGCAGGAGCAGGAACGCGACGCCGAGGACGATGCCGCCGATGGTGCGGACAGAGGTCCAGCCGTGGTCGGGGGCGCCGATCAGGGCCCAGACGATCGACACGGCACCGATGGTGGCGCTGGCGGCGCCGACCAGGTCGAAGCGTCCGGGACGCCGTGCTGTCTCCGTGACGAAGCGTCGGGCGAGGAGCAGCACGGCGATGCCGAGCGGCACGTTGATGAAGAGCGTCCAGCGCCACGACCCGACATCGGTGAGCAGGCCACCGAGGATCAGGCCGATCGAGGCGCCGCCGGACGAGACCGCGCCGAAGAGCGCGAGTGCCCGGTTGCGGGCGGCCTCGTCGGGGGCGCTGGTGGTGAGCAGGGCCAGCACGCTCGGCGCGGCCAGCGCCGCTCCGACGCCCTGCAGGGTGCGGGCCGCGACCAGCTGACCCGGTGTCTGGGCGAGTCCGCCGAGTGCGGAGCCGACCGTGAAGACGGCCAGGCCGATCTCGAAGACCCGCAGTCGGCCGAAGACGTCGCCGAGCCGGCCGCCGAGCAGCAGCAGACCGCCGAAGGCGAGCGTGTAGGCGTTGAGGACCCACGACAACGACGCGGGCCCGAAGTCGAGGTCGGCGTCGATGCGGGGAAGGGCGACGTTCACGACCGTAGCGTCGAGCACGATCATCAGCTGGGCGATGAGGACGATCGCGATGCCGGCTGCCGCGCGGCCCGCGTTGGGCGGGAGCTCGGTCGGCGGACCCGCGTGGGTGACGGGGTTGTTGAGGATGTCTGAGGACATGTGAGGTGGAAGTCCTGTTCTGGCCCGGAGGGCCGAGGTACTCTTGATCCGGAGGATGGCTCCGCTTCCTCCGCTACGATACGGAGACTGTCTCCGTTTAGCAACCCGTTGAGGTGAATTTCCGTGCGTGCCGATGCCAAGCGCAACTACGACCGGATCGTCGAGGTCGCGCGCGAGGTGTTCCGTGACCAGGGGTACGACGCCTCGCTCGACGAGATCGCCAAGCGGGCCGAGGTCGGTCCCGGCACCCTCTACCGGCACTTCCCGAAGCGGGAGAACCTGCTCGACGCGGTCATGCAGTCCTGGGTCGACCGGGTGCACGAGACCACCGACAAGGCGCTCACCCACGAGGGTTCGGACCGCGAGCTGCTGCTCAACTGGTTCGAGGAGTACGTCGCTCTGATCAGCCAGCACAAGGGTGGCCCGGCGAAGATCACCTCCGCCATGGGCAACCCGGACTCCCCGATCATGACGAAGTGCCAGGTGCTGTCCGAGGCCAACGGCCGCGTCATCGAGCGCCTGGGCGAGCACAACGCGCTGCGCGACGACGTCGACGTGATCCAGGTCTGCCGCCTCGTGGGCGGGGTGGCGACGGTCGCCGACCAGGCTGGGCTCGACGCCGACGCCGTACGACCGATGCTCGAGGTCCTCGCCGACGGGCTGATGCGCTGACCGACTCGCCTCGCCGGTAGATTGACGCCCGTGCCAGAGACTCGCATCGCCCATCTCGACACCGTCGCCGTCGCCACCGAGGACCCCCAGCGCGAGCAGCCCTGGTCCGACCTCGGGCTGAAGCCCGACGAGTACGCCGAGATCCGCGAGATCCTCGGTCGCCGGCCGACCAGCTCCGAGCTCGCGATGTACTCCGTGATGTGGAGCGAGCACTGCTCCTACAAGAGCTCCAAGGTGCATCTCAAGCAGTTCAGCGACATCCCGCAGACCACCCCGGTGGGCAACATGTTGGCCGGCATCGGCGAGAACGCGGGCGTCCTCGACATCGGCCAGGGCTACGCCGTCACGTTCAAGGTCGAGTCGCACAACCACCCGTCGTACGTCGAGCCCTACCAGGGTGCCGCGACCGGCGTCGGCGGCATCGTGCGCGACATCCTCGCGATGGGCGCCCGCCCGGTCGCGGTGATGGACCCGCTGCGCTTCGGCCCGCTCGACGCCGACGACACCCACCGGGTGCTGCCCGGGATCGTCGCGGGCGTCGGCGGCTACGGCAACATGCTCGGCCTGCCCAACATCGGTGGCGAGGCCGTCTTCGACGCGTCGTACGCCGGCAACCCGCTCGTCAACGCGCTCTGCGTCGGCGTCCTGCGCCACGAGGACCTGCACCTGGCCAAGGCGTCCGGCGCGGGCAACCAGGTGATCCTGTACGGCGCCCGCACCGGCGGCGACGGCATCGGCGGCGTCTCGGTGCTGGCGTCCGAGACCTTCGACGCCGACGGGCCGGCCAAGCGGCCGAGCGTGCAGGTCGGCGACCCCTTCATGGAGAAGCTGCTCATCGAGTGCACCCTCGAGATCTTCGCGGCCGGCCTGGTGGCGGGCATCCAGGACCTCGGCGGCGCCGGCCTCTCCTGCGCGACCTCCGAGCTCGCGTCCGCCGGCGACGGCGGCATGCACGTCGAGCTCGACCGGGTCCCGCTGCGCGACTCCACGCTCGCGCCCGAAGAGATCCTGATGAGCGAGTCGCAGGAGCGGATGATGGCGGTCGTCGAGCCCGACGACGTCGCCGGCTTCATGGCGATCTGTGCGAAGTGGGACGTCGAAGCCGTCGTCATCGGCGAGGTCACCGACACCGGCCGGTTGCAGATCGACTGGCACGGCGAGCGCGTCGTCGACGTCCCCCCGCGCTCGGTCGCCCATGACGGCCCGACGTACCACCGGCCGCTCGCGCGCCCGGACTGGCAGGACGACCTCCAGGCCGACGCGGCCGAGGCGCTCGCCCGTCCGTCGACCGGCGCCGAGCTGCGGTCCACCCTGTTGCAGCTCGTCGCGTCGCCGAACCTCTGCGACAAGTCCTGGATCACCGACCAGTACGACCGCTACGTGCGCGGCAACACCGTGCTCTCCCAGCCCAGCGACAGCGGGATGATCCGCGTCGACGCCGAGACCAACCTCGGGGTCGCGATCTCGACGGACTGCAACGGTCGCTTCGCCAAGCTGGACCCGTACGCCGGAGCGCAGCTCGCCCTGGTTGAGAGCTATCGCAACGTCGCGACCGGGGGCGCCGTACCTCTCGCCATCTCCGACTGCCTCAACTTCGGCTCGCCCGAGGATCCGGCGGTGATGTGGCAGTTCGCCGAGGCCTGCCGCGGCCTGAAGGACGCCTGCCTCGAGCTCGGCATCCCGGTCACGGGTGGCAACGTCAGCCTCTACAACCAGACCGGCGAGACGCCGATCCTGCCGACGCCGGTCGTCGCGGTGTTGGGCGTGGTGGACGACGTCACCCGTCGTACGCCGTCGGCCTGGGCGGCCGGGGGAGAGCGGGTCTTCCTGCTCGGCGAGACCCGCGAGGAGCTGTCCGGCTCCGAGTGGGCGCACGTGGTCCACGGCCACCTCGGCGGGCTGCCGCCGACGGTCGACCTGTCGGCGGAGCGTTCGCTGGCGGAGCTGCTGCACGCCGGCGTCGGCCTGCTGACCTCCGCCCACGACCTCTCCGACGGCGGCCTGGCCCAGGCGCTCGCCGAGGCCTCCTTGCGGCACGGCATCGGCGTCACGGTCTCCGTGTCGGACGACGCGTTCGTCGATCTCTTCAGTGAGTCCACCGCCCGGGTGCTGGTGACCGTGGCCGACGGCGACGCGGAGCGGCTCGTGGAGCTCGCCGCGGAGCACGGCGTCACGATCGCGCCCCTCGGCGTCACCGGCGGCGACGTGCTCGGTGTCGACGGGGTCTTCGAGATCCCGCTCGACGAGCTGCGGTCCGCCTGGACCGCGACGTTGCCGGCTGCGCTGGGCTGAGCGTGTGTCGGTTTCACCGGTGCACCGGTGAAACCGTCACTTCCCGGGCAACGCAACGCCTGAGAAGTGACGGGATTGCCTGAGGAGTGTGGCGGGTGGGGCAATCGAGCCGGGCCTTCGTGACGAACCACCCCCGTGCGACGCCGTACCCTCCTGATGCTGCCTGCGCTCGGCGGGCTTGCCGCCCTGACCGGCTGTGGTGACGAGGAGGTGCGCCCGGTGACGCGCACCATCGCGTACGGCGACGACCCCGAGCAGTACGGCGAGCTCACCCTCCCGGTCGGTGACCCGCGCGGCGTCGTGGTGCTGGTGCACGGTGGCTTCTGGAAGCCCGAGTACGGCGTCGAATACGCGACTCCGATGGTGCCGAGCCTGGTGGCGGCCGGGTGGGCGGTCTGGGCGATCGAGTACCGCCGCACCGGCGCGGCCGACACCCTGGCCGACGTCCGCGCCGCGATCGACGCCTGCCCGGTCGAGGCCGACGTCGTCGTCGGGGTCGGGCACTCCGCCGGCGGTCACCTGGTCACCTGGGCCGCCGGCCACGGGGGTCTCACTCACGTCGTGTCCCAGGCCGGCGTGCTCGACCTGACCGCGGCGTACGACGAGGGCCTGGGCGGTGGCGCGGTAGAGGCGTTCCTCGGCCACCCGCCCGGGCCTGCCGACGCCGATGTCGACCCGATCCGGCAGGTGCCGCTCGGTGTGCCCGTCTGGTGCGTCCACGGCACCAGCGATCAGTTCGTGCCGATCGAGCAGTCCCGGTCGTACGTCGCCGCCGCGCGCAAGGGGGGCGGGACCGTCGAGCTGGTCGAGGTCGAGGGCGACCACTTCGTGGTCATCGACCCCGACTCGGACGCCTGGGCCACGACGCTCGCCCACCTCGAGACGCTGACGTAGCGCTCAGTGCCGCGCCAGTCGCGGCACGATGATCGCGGCCGCGACGACATGGGTCAGCACCAGGCCGAGCTTGTCGGCGACGGTGTCGCCGAGGGCGAGCGACGGGACGCAGGAGAGAGCGGTCAGGACGACCGTGGTCCGCAGGTACGCCGTACGACCCAGGTGGCGGGCCAGGACGACGCCGATGACGCCGCCGAGCGCGACCATCTGGGTGAAGCCGAGCGCCGGGATCGGCTCGCCGCCGACCTCCAGTCCGACGCCGATCGCCTGGAGGACCAGGGCGACGAGCGTGGTGGACACGGCGCCGCCGACGACGGTGACCAGGCCGGAGCGCCAGGAGACGCGCGAGCTGACGGCGGCGGGGGCAGTTGCGGTGATGGTGGTCATGTCGTGCTCCTCGGTGTGGGGAGCGGCTCCGTGCCGCCCCGTCACCCTGTCCACGAACAGCCGATGCCGAGATCGACAGCTAGCGCGGCAGCATCGAGATCTTCTGCCAGATCTTGCGCGACATGCCGACGGTGAGTGACTCGATGGTGCTGACCGTGTCGAGCACGACGACGTCGCGCGACTCCTCGGCGCACAGCGCGGCGGTCTTGCCGACGAGGCTGAGCATCTCCGAGCAGTACTCGAAGTAGCGCTCCATCTCGTCGCGGCTCAGGTCGAGCGGCCGGCTGACAGCCGTCGGCTGGAACGACTCGCGCAGCATCTCTGGGTCCTTCGTGAGCTGGTGCATGTCGATCACGTGCGCCATCGACCGGAGCTGGTGCAGCAGTGCGAGCGTCCGCCCGCGACGGATCCGCTCGGGGAACGAGTAGAGGAAGTAGACCGCGACGCCGGCGTACACGAGATCGGCGATGACGGTCTCGATCAGGGGCAGCCAGTCGAGGGAGGTCCGCAGGCGTTCGTCGCTGACCGTTGCGTCGTGGATCCCGAGCGCCATCGCGACCAGGGTTGCCGCGAGGATCAGCCACATCAGTGCCCGTGACCAGATCCGGGCGATCCGCACCCGGGCCTGCGTGGTCTCGGAGACGGCGCCTACCTCGTCGACCAGGGAGAGCAGGTCGGCGCAGGCCTGCCGTAGTCCCCGCGTCGGGAACCTGGCCTGGATCCGGTCGTGCAGCAGCGCGACGGTACGGCGTACCGGCTCGACCTTGAGCTGCTCGGACGCCGCGCTCTCGGTCATGACGACCGACCGGCGCGCTCGGCCAGGCGTACGGCGGCGTGCAGCACCAGGTCGGTCATCTCCGGGTCGGTGACGGCCTCCTCGGGGGCACGGCCGAAGGTGAGCGCGGCGGGCTGGGTCAGCCAGGCCCAGGCGCGCCAGGGGTCCATCCTGGCGGCGAGCAGCGGCTCCAGCAGCGGCGCGATGTCGGGTCGGATCTCGCCCTCGGCGGTGAGCTGGAAGGCCGGCACGATGGCGCGGCCCTCGACCGTCACCACGACCAGGCGATGGGTCTGCTCGGCCTTGTGCACGGCGTAGCGGGTCGCGTCGACCGACGCCCCGCGCAGCTCCGCCAGCGTCTCGTACGTGAACCACGGCGTCTCGAGCAGCGCGGCCCTCAGCCTGGCCTGCCGGGCGATCAGGACCAGGCCGACCGGCACGGCGTGCTCGGGCTCGCTCCCCTCGCTGCGCAGCAACCGGTCGAGCTCGTCGATCCGATCGGGCTCGGTCCAGACGGCGCGGCCGTCGTCGTCGCGGGTGAAGGTCGGCAGACCGGCCTCGGCCAGGTGGTCCGCGAGCCCGAGCCCCTCGAGCCAGGTGGCAAGGCGATCGCCGTCCGCGCTCTCGGTCATGTGCGAACCCTATTCGTCAGGTGCGGACGTGCATCCGCTCGCCCTGCGGCCCGAAGAGCGCGAGCAGCTCGACCGGGTGCGGCCCCGGGTTGCCGAGCCAGTGCGGGGTCCGGGTGTCGAACTCGACCACCTCGCCCGCCTTGAGGACCAGGTCCTGGTCGCCGAGCACGAGGCGGAGCCGGCCCGACAGGATGTAGATCCACTCGTAGCCCTCGTGCGTGGCGAGCGTCGACGGGAGCTTCTCGTCCTTCGGGAAGATGACCTTGAACGCCTGGAGCCCGCCCGGTCGCCGGGTCAGCGGGATGTAGGTCCGGCCGTGCCGGACGATCGGCTTGGCGCGGACCCGAGGGTCACCCGTCTCCGGGGCGTCGACCAGCTCGTCGAGCGGGATCTGGTGCGCCCGCGCCAGGGGCAGCAGCAGCTCCAGCGCGGGCTTGCGCTGGCCGGACTCGAGCCGCGACAGCGTGCTGACCGAGATGCCGGTCGACTCGGCCAGCTCGGCCAGGGTCGCGCCGCGCTCGAGCCTGGCCGCGCGCAGTCGCGGGCCGACCGCCTCCAGGACGTCC
Organism: Nocardioides endophyticus; assembly: GCF_039543845.1. Taxonomy (NCBI): domain Bacteria; kingdom Bacillati; phylum Actinomycetota; class Actinomycetes; order Propionibacteriales; family Nocardioidaceae; genus Nocardioides; species Nocardioides endophyticus. The sequence continues at coordinate 135,589 of NZ_BAABKN010000032.1, forward strand.
TCGAAGTCGCTCACGGGTCTAGTTTGCCACTTCGGCAACAGAAGTTGTCAATACGGCGAACGACTCCGCACACTCGGCGACATGGAGAAAACACACGAGTACGACGTGGTCGTCGTCGGCGGCGGAGCCGCCGGCCTGAGCGGAGCGCTGGCCCTGGGTCGCGCTCGCCGTACGGTCCTGGTCGTGGACGCGGGCGACCCCCGCAACGCCCCGGCCGGTCACGTTCACAACTACCTCGGCCGGGAGGGGACCCCGCCGGCCGAGCTGCTGGAGATCGGCCGCGCCGAGGTGGCGGCGTACGGCGTGGAGGTGCGGCGCGGCCGCGTCACCACGGCGACCCGGAGCGATGTCGGGTTCGACCTCGCGCTCGACGACGGCGCCACCGTCGCAGCGCGCCGGTTGCTGGTGACGACGGGGCTGACCGACGTGCTCCCTGACGTGCCAGGGCTGGCCGAGCGGTTCGGCCGCGACGTGCTGCACTGCCCCTACTGCCACGGGTTCGAGGTGCGCGACCAGGCGATCGGCATCGTCGCGAGCAATGCGTTCGCCGTGCACGGCGCCCAGCTCTGGGGACAGTGGACCGACGACGTGACGCTGTTCCTCAACGACCACCTGGACCTGTCGCCAGAGGACGCGGAGAAGCTCGCCGCGCGCGGCGTGACCGTGGTGGAGGGTCCGATCGCCGAGGTCGTCATCGAGGACGACCGACTGGCCGGCGTACGCCTGCAGTCCGGTGAGGTCGTACGGCGCGAGGCTCTGGTCGCGGGACCGACGTTCGTCGCCAACTCCGATCTGCTCTCCTCGCTCGGCCTCGAGCCGGCGGCGGTGGAGATGAACGGCGTGGTCTTCGGGTACGCCGTGCCGGCCGACCCCAACGGACGGACGACGGTGCCCGGTGTCTGGGTCGCCGGCAACGTCACCGACCTGCGCGCGCAGGTCATCTCCGCCGCCGCCGGGGGCCTGAACGCGGGTGCCATGATCAACATGGACCTCATCGAGGAAGAGACCGCCGCGGCGGTCGCGACGTACCGGAAGGTTTCAGCATGAGCCACGGCCAGAGCCACGGGGAGATCGCCCGCGAGCACTTCGAGCAGTCGTCCTGGGACGAGCGGTACGCCGGCGAGGCCCGCACCTGGAGCGGCCGGCCGAACGCCGTGCTGGTGGCCGAGGCGACCGACCTCACACCGGGCCGCGCGGTCGACCTGGGCTGCGGCGAGGGTGGCGACGCGATCTGGCTGGCCGAGCGGGGCTGGCAGGTGACCGCGATCGACTTCTCGGAGGCCGGGCTGCGCAAGGCCGCCGAGCACGCGCAGGAGCGTGGGGTGGCCGACCGCATCGAGTTCCGCCAGGCCGATCTGCGGACCTGGACCCCCGAGGGCGAGCAGTGGGACCTGGTCACGTCCTGCTTCCTGCACCTGCTCGACCACGGGATGGTCGAGGCCACCCGCCAGATGGCGGAGGCGGTCGCCCCCAGTGGCACCCTGCTCGTCGCCGGCCACCACCCCGACGACGAGCACACCGGGCTGCGCTGGTCGATGCCGGGCGTGATGTTCACCGCGGAGGAGCTCGTGCCGGCCGTCGACGCCGAGCGGTTCGACGTGCGGGCCGAGGCGCCGACGCGGACAGAGACCCGCCACGACGAGACGCACACCGTCACCGATGCGGTGCTCGTCGCCCGGCGGCGCTAGCTGGACCGGTTCATCGCGCGCACTCCGACCACGAGTCCGAGTGCGGCGGTGACGCCGGCGGCCACGAATCCGGTGAGCACGGTGTCGGCCGGGAAGGTGCCCGAGAAGAGGGCGCGCTCTGCCTCGACGATGTAGGTCAGCGGGTTGACGTCCGACGCCGCCTGCAGCCACCCAGGCGCGCCCTCGAGGGGGAGGAGGACGCCGGCGAGCAGCAGGATCGGGAAGATCAGCGTCTGCTGGACGGTCCAGAAGAGCCACTGCTGGTCCTTCGCCACCAGGGCGAGGGTGAAGCTGAGCGCCCCGATGCCGACGGCGAAGAGCGCCAGCACCAGCATCCCGACGAGCACGCCGCCCAGGTGCAGCTCGAAGGAGAACGGCGTCACCGCGAGCAGGATGATGGCGGTCTGCATGAGCATCGGCACCACTTCCTTCAGGGCGCGGCCGACGAGCAGCGCGGGTCGCGACAGCGGGGAGACCAGCAGTCGCTCGTGCGAGCCCGTCACGATCTCCTCCATCAGGTTGGCGCCGGTGAAGCTCGCACTCATCAGTGCCGTCATCGCGACGATGCCGGGCACGAACCACTGCAGCGCCGAGTCGCCCCCCGGGCCGCCGTCGGGCAGCAGCGGGGCGAACAGGCCGAGGAACACCAGCGGCTGGACCATCGCGAAGAGCACCGAGACCGGCTGCCGGAGCACCGGCCTGAGCTCGCGGGTCATCACGTTCCAGGTGTCCGCGACGGAGCCGGGGTCGCGGTCGAGGTCGACGTGCGGGACGGTGAGGGTGCTCATGCTGCTGCTCCTTCGAGCTCGGTGTCGGTGCTCGTGCTGGTCTCGCGCAGGCTGCGCCCGGTGAGCTCGAGGAAGACGTCGTCGAGCGTGGGCCCGACGACCTCGATGCGACTCACCGGAGCGCCGACGGCCGGCAGGTCGGTGACCAGGCCGGACGCCAGGTCGCGCCCGTGCGCCACCCGGACGGTGAGGTCGGTCCCGTCGACGGACACCTGAGCTCCGTCGATCCGCTCGGCCCGGGCAGCCGCCGCGACGGCGTACGACGGGTCCGCGAAGCCGAGCGAGATCAGGTCGCCGAGCGTCGACTTGAGGCGCGGTGCGGTGTCGTCGGCGATCACCTCGCCGTGGTCGATCACGACCACGCGGCCGGCCAGGGCGTCGGCCTCCTCGAGGTAGTGCGTGGTGAGGACGATCGTGGTGCCGAGGTCCTGGTGCAGCCGGCGGACCTGCTCCTGGAGGTTGACCCGGTTCTGCGGGTCGAGGCCGGTCGACGGCTCGTCGAGGAAGAGCAGTGGCGGCGACGCGACCAGGCCGATCGCCACGTCGAGCCGGCGGCGCTGGCCGCCCGAGAGCGTGGACACCGGACGGTCGGCGTGCTCGGTCAGGTCGAACGCCGCGAGCAGCTCCTCGGCCCGGACGCGGGCCGCGCTCCGCGTCATGCCGTAGGCGCGGGCCTGGCTGACGATCTCGTCGCGGCCGCGCTGCTGGTGACCGGCGGCGTTGCCCTGGCCGACGTACCCGATGGACCGGCGTACGGCGGCGCGCTCGCGCACCACGTCGTGGCCGACCACCTCGGCGCTGCCGGAGGTCGGGGCGATCAGCGTGGTGAGCATCCGCAGGGTCGTGGACTTGCCGGCGCCGTTGGGGCCGAGGAAGGCCACCAGCTCGCCGGCGGCGATCTCCAGGTCGAGGCCGCGGACGGCCTCGATCGTCTGCTTCTGACGGGTGAAGTGCCGGGTGAGTCCCCGGGTCCGAATCATGGGCTGAGCCATCGGTGTCTGGGTCATGTCCTCCACGCTAGGAAGACATGCGGTCAGTTTCTGGCCTCAATCGGGTCTACCCTGGATCCATGTCCACCAGCGCCCGCATGCTGCGGCTCCTCTCGTTGCTGCAGACCCATCGCTACTGGCCGGGGGCAGACCTCTCCGAACGGCTCGAGGTCAGCCCCCGGACCCTGCGTCGCGACATCGACCGGCTGCGCGAGCTCGGGTACGCCGTCGACGCGGTCCGTGGTGTCTCCGGCGGCTACCAGCTACGCGCCGGGGGCGCGCTGCCGCCGCTCCTCCTCGAGGACGACGAGGCGGTCGCCATCGCGGTCGGCCTGCACACCGTCGCGTCCGGTGCGGTCGCCGGTCTCGAGGAGACGTCGGTCCAGGCGCTCACCAAGGTGATCGCGCTGATGCCACCTCGCCTGCGCCGACGGATGGACGCCCTGCGCTCCCAGACCGACGGCGTTGCCTGGGGCGGCGGCCCGGTGATCGACGCGCGCGTGCTGACGGTCCTCGCCCAGGCCTGCCGCGACGACGAGCTGCTGACCTTCGGCTACCAGGCGCGCGACAAGGAGCCGACGCACCGCCGCGTCGAGCCGCACCGCCTGGTCTCACTTGGTCGGCGCTGGTACCTGGTCGCCTACGACCGCGACCGCCAGGACTGGCGCTCCTTCCGGGTCGACCGGATCTCCGTGCCCGAGGCCACCGAGGTGCGGTTCCGGCCGCGCGAGCTGCCGGCCGAGGACGCGCCTGCATTCGTGCGGGCCGGGATCAAGGCAGTCGGCCAGCGCTACGTCGTACGCGTCCGCCTGACGGCCGGCGCCGACGGGGTCGAGGCGTACGTCGGCCGCTGGGCCACCATCGAGCCCGACGGGTCGGGCTGCGTGATGACCATGCAGACCGACACCCTGGACTGGCCGCTGATGGTGCTTGCCCACCTCGATAGTGAGTTCACCGTCGAGAGCCCGCCTGAGCTGGTCGACCTGGTGGCGGGGGCAGCGGCGCGGTTCGGCCGCGCGTCGGTCAGGCCGCAGCCCAGCGGTCCCAGGCCGCCGGACGCGGCACCGACCGGACGCTCACCGAGAGGGTCGGGATCAGGGCGACCCCGGCGGTGAGTACGCCGAGCACCGCGATCGCCGGTCCGCCGCCGATGCCGGACAGCAGGGCACCCGCGAGCAGCGGCGCGAGCGGCAGGGCCGACATCGACACGAACTGGCTGGTGGCCTGGACCCGGCCGAGCAGCTCGGGTGGGGTGACCGCGACTCGGTAGGACCCGATGCCCGCGTTGCCGGCCGGGTTGAGGAGCATCCCGATGGCCAGTGCGCCGGCGACGACGGCGGGCTGGTTCCACAGTGCCAGCGGTACGACGAGGGGCAGGAAGCTCCAGGCGACCGCGATGGTCAGCCGCCCGGTCGCCGTACGCTCGATGACCCAGGGGGCGAGGACCGCGCCGACGATGCCGCACAGGCCCGCGGCCGCCTCGACCAGGCCGATCTGGAAGGCCGGGAAGCCGCCCTCGATCAACCGCAGCACAGCGACGAAGAAGAGGGCGTTGACGGCGAGGTTGGTGAGGGCGCCCCAGACGGTCAGCACCCGGAAGAACGGGCGGGACGCGATGAATCGGACGCCTTCGGCGATGTCCTGGGCCGGCCGCCGAGGCGATGTCGTGGTCGGGGCGGACAGGTCGGTGCGCACGCGGCCGAGCAGCAGCCACGACACCGCGAAGCTGACGGCGTCGGCGGCGAACGGCAGCCACCGCGTCACGGCGTACAGCACGCCACCGAGCGGCGCACCGATCAGGCCGGCGACGTGGAGGCGGGCCTGGTTCTGGCTCATCGCGGTCGGCAGGTCCTCGTCGGCGACGACGGTCCGCAGCGCCGACATCTCCGCCGGTGAGAAGAGCCCGGCGGCAGCGCCGGTCAGCAGGGCGACGACCAGCAGGTGGGGGACGGTGAGTGTCCCCGCCAGGTCGGCCGCCACCAGGGACGCGTAGAGCAGCACGCCGGTGCCGGTCGACGCGCGCATGATCCGCCGCCGGTCGAAGCGGTCGGCCAGCACGCCGGCGGGCAGCAGGGTGGCGGCCAGTCCGAGCAGATGCGCGGCCTCGGCGCCAGCCGCGACGAGGGTCGATCCGGTGAGGGCGTAGGCGATGAGCGGGAAGACGAACATGCTCACCCGGCTGCCGAGCTCGCTGATCGTCTGGCCCACCCAGAGCACCGTGAAGTCGTGGTTGCGGGCGAGGTTGCGGTAGCCGGGCACATCCGCACCATATGTTGCGCAAGTAAGGTTGCGCAATGATGCGTGCGCAATTCCGCTAGGCTGGGCGGCATGCCGTACCACTCCCAGGGTCAGCCGGTCCACGACCCGAAGATCCTCCGGGCGATCGCTCACCCGGTCCGCAACCGGATCCTCACCGAGCTGACCGCGAGCGGCTCGATGAGGGCCGCCGACCTGGCCCGCGAGCTCGGCATCCCCGCCAACCAGGCGAGCTTCCACCTGCGGCAGCTCGCGAAGTACGGCCTGGTGGAGGAGGATCCGGACGCCGCCCGCGACAAACGTGACCGGGTCTGGCGCCCGACCTCGGAGCACGGGTTGACGGTCCGGCTCGACGACCTGGAGCAGCAACCTGGTGGGCAGGCAGCGTCCGCGGTCTTCCGGCAGAACGCTGCGAGCTGGGGACACGCGGTCGTCGACGCGGCGTACCACGGCCCCCGCGACCCGGAGACGCTGCGCACCGTCAACGAGAGCGCGGTCCGGCTGACCCAGGAGGAGGCAGGGCAGCTCGCCGAAGAGCTCGACGCCGTCATCGCGGCGTGGACCAAGCGCACCCGCGGCCGCGGTCCGGAACGCCGTACCTACCTGTGGTTCTCCGTCCTGCAGCCCTATCCCGAGACCCTCGCGGCGGAGGAGGACTGATGGCCGCTCGCCTCCGGCCGGCCGACCCGGCTGACGTCGCCGCCGCCCTCGGCCGGGTGGCCGCGGACGAGGCCGACCGCGTCGACCTCCGGCTGCTCACCAAGCACTTCCTCGCCGTCCTGGAGGACCGCGCGCCCGGCCACTCGGTGGAGGTGCGCGTCCCGCCGTACGCCGCCGTGCAGGTGATCCCCGGCGTCCGGCACACGCGCGGCACCCCGCCCGCCGTCGTCGAGATGGACGCCGGCACCTGGATCGCCCTGGCCTCCGGCACCGTCTCCTGGGCGGACGCCGAGTCGGCCGGCCGAGTCCGTGCCAGCGGGGAGCGGGCCGACCTGGCGCCGTACCTCCCGTTGGGGTAGTCCCCGACGGGATGGTTCGCCAGCGGCCGCCCAGGGGTCCGTATCGTCAGGGACTACCCCGACGTTTAGGTTGGCGGACATGAGCGACGACATCCGCGCGAAGATCCAGTCCGTGCTGCCCGGGGTCCGCAAGGACCTCGAGGACCTGGTCCGGATCCAGTCGGTCAGTGCCGACCCGGAGCGCCTGAGCGAGGTCGAGAAGAGCGCTCAGAAGACGGCCGAGCTGTTCGCGGCCGAGGGCGTCGAGGTGGAGATCGTGCGAGCGTACGACGGCGCGCCGCCCGCGGTCATCGGGGAGAAGAAGGGCCCGGAGGGTGCGCCGACCGTGCTGCTCTACGCCCACCACGACGTGCAGCCCGAGAACGACCACGCCGACTGGGACTCCGCGCCGTGGGAGCCGACCGAGCGCGACGGCCGGCTCTACGGCCGCGGTGCCGCCGACGACAAGGCCGGCATCATGGCGCACGTCGGGGCGCTGCGCGTGTACGGCGACGACCTGCCCGTGACCGTGCGCCTCTTCATCGAGGGCGAGGAGGAGGTCGGCTCCGACACCCTGGTCGAGCTCCTGGGCAAGTACCAGGAGCGTCTCGAGGCCGACGTCATCGTGATCGCCGACTCCGGCAACTGGGACATCGGCGTCCCGGCACTCACGACCAGCCTGCGCGGACTCGTCCGCGTCGACATCGAGGTGCGCACCCTCACCCACGCCGTCCACTCCGGCATGTGGGGCGGCCTGGTGCCGGACTCGCTGATGACCCTGAGCCGAGTCATCGCGTCGCTCCACGACGACGCCGGCGACGTCGTGATCGACGGCCTGTACAGCGGCCCGGCCGCCGACGTGGACTACCCCGAGGAGCGGCTGCGGGCCGAGTCCGGCGGCGCCCCCGGCATCGAGTGGATCGGGACCGGGTCGACCGTCGAGCGGCTCTGGACCAAGCCCGCGCTCAGCATCACCGGCCTCGACGCGCCCAAGGTCGCGGGCGCCAGCAACACCCTCGTCCCGGCAGCGCGCGCCCGCATCTCGCTGCGGATCGCCCCCGGCGACACCACCGCCAACGCCCTCGACTGCCTGCTCCGCCACCTCGAGGCGAACGTGCCGTGGGGTGCGACGCTCACCCACACCGTCGTCGACACCGGCGAGGCGACGCAGATCGACGCCAGCGGACCGGCGTACGACGCGGCGCGGGCGGCGTTCACCGAGGCCTGGGACGGCACCGCGCCGGTCGACATGGGCGTGGGCGGCTCGATCCCGTTCATCGCCGAGTTCCTCGAGGCGTTCCCTGAGGCGAGCGTGCTGGTGACCGGCGTCGAGGACCCCGACACCCGCGCCCACGGCGCCAACGAGGGCCTGCACCTCGCGGAGTTCGAGAAGGTCGTGCTGGCAGAGGCGCTGCTGCTGCGCAACCTCGCCGGCTGACCCGCCGACCCCTCAGGCCGCGCGCAGCCGAACCCGGAACGTGCTGCCGCTGCCCAGCGTCGACTCGAGCTCGATGCTGCCGCCGTGCCGGTCCACCACCCGTTGCACGATCGCCAAGCCCAGGCCGGTGCCCGAGCGATGGGTCGCGGCCGGGTCCGCGGACCGGTAGAAGTCCTCGAACACGTGGGCCTGGTCCGCCGCTGAGATGCCGATCCCGTCGTCGGCGCAGGTCAGCACGATCTCCTGGTCGAGGGTCTCGAGGGTCACAACGACGTGCCCCCCATCGGGGGTGTACTTCACGGCGTTGCTCACCAGGTTGGCGACGATGTGCTCGAGCTCGTGCGCGGCGCCGAGCACCCAGGTCGGCTCGTCGGGCAGCTCGCGGACGACGCTGATGCTGCGGCGCTCCGCCGGACCCGTGTTGAGGTCGACGATGTCGGCGACGATCGCGGTGAAGTCCACCTGGCGCGGTGCCTCGAGCTCGCCGCTGGCGGTCCGGTGCAGCACGAGCAGCTCCTCGACGACCCGTGCCAGGCGCACGCTGCCGCGCTGGATCGCCTCGACCGCCGAGCGGGACAGGTCCGAGAGGCCAGGGTCGCCTTCGAGCAGCTCCAGGAACCCGATGATGCTGGTCAGCGGCGTCCGCAGCTCGTGCGAGACGGTCGCGACCAGGTGGGTCTTGTAGTCCGCGAGCTCCTGCAGCTCCTGGACCAGCCGGTGCTCGCGCTCGAAGTTGCCCGCGGTGGCGAGCGCCAGCCCGAGGTCGCGGCCGATGTCGAGCGCGACCTCGGCCTCGCCGGTGCTCCACTCCGCATCGCCGGCCCCGCGCGTCAGCCCGATCCAGCCGAGGCAGTCCGCCCCGGCGCCGAGAGGTACGACGAGCAGCGACTCGGCGGCCAGGAAGCCCAGCACGAGCGCGAGCTCCTCCGGACCCAGGGGTTCGGGCGGCGGTCGGTCCGGGGCGAAGACGCCGACGGTCTGGTGCTCCCACGCGGCGGCGGCGTACCTCGCGAGGATGTCGGTCAGGACCGGCGGCGGTGAGTGCGGGTCGACGTCGTGGACGGGTCGTGGCTCGGTGCCGAAGAGATGGGTCCACAGCGTCTGCGCCCGGAACCCGTCGACGATGGCCGAGCCGCACTGCGTGAGGACGTCGTTGACCGACATCGAGCCGGTGGCGCGCCGCACGATGTCGGCGGCAGCGCTCGCGAGCCGGATCTGCTCGGCCAGGCGCTCCCGGTCCAGGATCGCCTCGATCGCCCGGCAGGCCTGACCTGCGTAGGTGTCCATGAGGACGCGCTCGGCGCCGTCCGGCACCCGGCCGTCGCGGGGCGCGTCGAAGCCGAGCACGGCGCGCAGGGTTCCGTCGGCGTGGTGCATCGGCGCCACCAGGATGTCCTCCGGGTGCCACACCCCCGGCACGCCGTCGCGGGGAGCGTCGGAGGTCCACCCCCAGCGGTCGAGGTCCAGCTGATGCCGATCGTATGGGAGGAAGCTGAGCGCACCCCAGACGTCCGCTGCCGCGAGCGCCTCGACGAGCAGGTCGGCCGGGGCGAGGGTGTCCAGCAGCGCCTCGCGAGCGTCGTCCGGGCCGACCACGGAGAGCTGGTGGAGGTAGCCGTCGTCGCGTACGCCGCTCACGCCGATCACCTCGAAGCCGGTCACCTGGGCCAGCGTGTCGATGATCGGGAGCAGCGACTCGCGGGCCTGGTCGTCCGACCACCGCGACCCGCGGACGGGCCGCTGGAAGGCGGGCGGTTGCTCGGACATCGGGCCGATCCTATGGAGCGAGACGGCCCGGCCGCCGCCAGTTGCCCATGATTGCGGGCTCAGGCGGCCGGCAGGTGGACCTCGAACGTGCTGCCGCGGCCGAGCTCGGACTCGATGTCCAGCCGCCCGTCGTGCCGCTCCACGATGCGCCGCACGATCGCCAGGCCCAGGCCGGTGCCCGGCTGGGCGAGGGCCAGCGGGTTCGACGAGCGGAAGAACTCCGTGCCGAGCTGGGCGACGTCTTCCGCGGACATCCCGATCCCCTCGTCCTGGCAGCTGAGCACGACGTCGTCGCCGACGAGCTCGAGACGGACCGTCACGTCGCCGCCCTCGGGGGTGTACTTGACCGCGTTGCTGATCAGGTTGGCGCACACCCGGTCCAGCTCGTCGGAGTCGCCGAGGGCGAAGACCGGCTGCTCGGGCAGCTCGACGTGCAGCTCGATCCGCTTCTGCTGGGCCGACAGCCCGACCAGGTCGATCACGTCCTCGACGACCTGGCTCAGGTCGACCGGGCTGGCGATGACAGGGTTGTCCGGGTCGCCGACCTTCGAGAGCAGCAGCAGGTCGTCGATCACCTTCACCATCCGCTGGGCTCCGCGCTCCATCGCGGCGAGCGAGCCGGTCACCCGGTCCGAGAGGCCCGTCGAGGTCTCGAGCATCTCGAGATGCCCCAGCACGGACGAGAGCGGGTTCTTGAGCTCGTGGGCGACGGTGGCGATCAGCTGGCCCTTGTAGGCGTCGAGCTCCTGGAGCTCGACGACCAGCCGGTGCTCCCGCTCGAACGTGCGCGCGTTGAGGATGGCGCGGCCCAGGTCGTGGCCGATGTCGAGGGCCGCCGTGGCCTCTGCCTCGGTCCAGCCCGATGCCCCGGTCTCGCGCGTCAGCACCAGGTTGCCGAGGCACTCCGGGCCGGCGCCGAGCGGGATGAAGAGCAGCGACTCGACCTCGATCGACCGGAGGAAGTCGAGGACGGCTCGCCCCTCCTGCTCGCTGAGCGGGTCGACCGGGCGGTCCGGCGCGATGACGACCGCCTGTTGCTGCTGCCATGCCAGGACCGCGGTGGCCTCCGCGATCTCGACAAGGTGGTCGTCGAGACTCACCTCGGCGCCGTCGGAGGAGTAGATGTGCCCGGTGTCCGCGTCATCGCGGCCGAACGTCTGGATCCACATCCCGGCGGCGCTGAACCCCTCGATGAGGGCGTCCTGGCAGTCGGCGAAGATGCGGTCGAGGCTGAGCTGGGCGCTCGCGCGCCGGACGATCCGGCGAGCCGCCTCCGCCATTCTCACCCGCTCGGCGAGCTCCTCACGCTCGAGGGCGATCACCACGGCTCGACCGGCCTGCTCGGCGTACTGGTTGAGCAGGGCGCGCTGCGCCAGGCTCGGCCGCTTGCCGTCGAGGGGCAGGTCCATGGCGAGGCTGCCGCGCAGCACCCCGCCGTCGTCGTACAACGGCGCGATCAGCAGGTCGAGCGGGTGCCAGGCATCGGGGCCCTCGATCGGCTCGATGTCGGGGATCCAGCCCCAGGTGTCCCCGGTCGACGAGTCGAGCCGCTCGTGCGGGACGAACCGCAGCAGGCCCCAGTCGTCGGCGTTCGCCAGCTCCTGGAGGAGGCGGTCGACCGGCGCACGGGTGCCCTCCAGCTCGGCGCGGGCCTGTTCGTTGCCCGCGATCGCCACCGACTCGAGGTTGCCGTCCCCGCGCACCACACTGATGGCCGCGATCCCGAATCCCGCGAGCTGGGTGACGCCCTCGGCGATCAGCTGGAGAGCGTCGCGCGACGCAGCGTCCGACAGGCGGGCGCGCTGGCGGGTCGGCTCCGCCGGGGTGTCCCGGGGCATGGTTCCTCGTCTTCTTCGAGTGGTCGACGTCATGGTATGCGCGCGCCCCGGACTGGGTGGTATGAACGGGCGGCCCTAGACTCGGAGCGTGCCCTTCCAACACAGCCCCCGCAAGGGTGGCGACGGCAGGCTGACCGCGGCGCTCGACCCGCACGACCAGGGTCCCCAGGACGCGTGTGGCGTCTTCGGTGTCTGGGCGCCGGGCGAGGACGTCGCCAAGCTGACGTACTTCGGGCTCTACGCCCTCCAGCACCGTGGCCAGGAGTCGGCGGGCATCGCCGTCAGCAACGGCCGCCAGATCCTGGTCTACAAGGACATGGGTCTGGTCTCACAGGTCTTCGACGAGACCACGCTGGCCTCGCTCAAGGGCCACCTCGCGATCGGCCACAGCCGCTACTCGACGACCGGCGCGAGCACCTGGCAGAACGCGCAACCGACGTTCCGGCCGACCGCCGACGGCTCCATCGCCCTCGGCCACAACGGCAACCTGATCAACACCGCCGAGCTCGCCCAGATGGTCGTGGACCTCCCCGGCCCCGACGACGAGCTCGAGCTGCACACGCGCCCGCAGGAGACCTCGACCAACGACACCAGCCTGGTCACTGCGCTGCTCGCCCACCACCCCGACACCTCGCTGGAGCAGCGAGCGCTCGAGGTACTGCCCCTGCTCCAGGGGGCGTTCTGCTTCGTCTGGATGAACGAGAACACGCTGTACGCCGCCCGCGACCCACAGGGCATCCGTCCGCTCGTGCTCGGCCGCCTCGACCGGGGATGGGTCGTCGCATCCGAGGACGCGGCGTTGGCCACCATCGGTGCCAGCGTGGTCCGCGAGGTCGAGCCCGGCGAGATGATCGTCATCGACGAGAACGGCCTGCGCTCGCACAAGTTCGCCGAGCCGGACCGCAAGGGCTGTGTCTTCGAGTACGTCTACCTCGCCCGTCCCGACGCCACCATCAGCGGCCGCAGCGTCCACGAGTCGCGGGTCGAGATGGGTCGCCAGCTGGCCCGTGAGTTCCCCGTCGAGGCCGACCTCGTCATCCCGGTGCCCGAGTCCGGCACCCCGGCTGCCGCCGGGTACGCCGAGGAGTCGGGCATCCCGTTCGGCCAGGGCTTCGTCAAGAACGCGTACGTCGGCCGCACGTTCATCCAGCCGAGCCAGACCCTGCGTCAGCTCGGCATCCGGCTCAAGCTCAACGCACTGGAGCACATGATCCGGGGCAAGCGGATCGTGGTCGTCGACGACTCGATCGTCCGTGGCAACACCCAGCGCGCCCAGGTGCGGATGCTCCGCGAGGCGGGCGCCCTCGAGGTGCACGTGCGGATCTCCAGCCCGCCGGTGAAGTGGCCGTGCTTCTACGGCATCGACTTCGCGACCCGCGCCGAGCTGATCGCCAACGGTCTGACGCCCGAGGAGATCGCCGCCAGCGTCGGCGCCGACACCTTGGGCTACATCTCTCTCGACGGGATGATCGACGCGACCAAACAGAAGCGGGACACGCTGTGCACCGCCTGCTTCACCGGCGCATACCCGATCGAGCTGCCCGACGAGAGCCTCCTCGGCAAGCACCTCCTCGAGGCGACCCTGACGTCGCCGACGGTGGGCAAGGCACTGCCCGTCCTGAACAACCCCTGACTCCGAACAACGCTGACCAGGAGCCCCCGTGAGCGAGTCCAACGCGTACGCCGAGGCCGGCGTCAACATCCAGGCCGCCGACACGGCCATCGAGCTGATGAAGGGCTGGATCGAGAAGTCCCGTCGGCCTGAGGTCATCGGTGGTCTCGGTGGTTTCGCGGGGCTCTTCGACGCGTCCGCGCTGACGCGCTACACCCGTCCGCTGCTGGCGACCTCGACCGACGGCGTGGGCACCAAGGTCGCGATCGCGCAGGCGATGGACATTCACGACACCATCGGCTTCGACCTGGTCGGCATGGTCGTCGACGACCTGGTCGTCTGTGGCGCCGAGCCGCTCTTCATGACCGACTACATCGCGACCGGCCGCGTCGTACCCGAGAAGATCGCGGCGATCGTCAAGGGCATCGCCGAGGGCTGCGTCCTGGCCGGGTGCGCGCTCGTCGGCGGTGAGACCGCGGAGCACCCGGGACTGCTCGGCCCGGACGACTACGACGTCGCCGGCGCGACCACCGGCGTGGTCGAGGCCGACAAGCTGCTCGGCCCCGGCCGGGTCCGCCCCGGTGACGTGGTGATCGCCATGGAGGCGTCGGGCCTGCACTCCAACGGCTACTCCCTGGTGCGGCACGTGCTCCTCGAGAAGTCCGGCCTCGCGCTCGAGGGGCACCACGACGAGCTCGGCCGCACGCTCGGCGAGGAGCTGCTCGAGCCGACCCGGATCTATGCCAAGGCCTGCCTCGCGCTGGCCGACCGCACCCGCACGCACGCGATGTCCCACGTGACCGGCGGTGGCCTGGCCGCCAACCTCGAGCGGGTCATGCCCGTCGAGCTCTCAGCCACCCTGGATCGGTCCTCATGGACCCCGCAGCCGATCTTCGACCTGGTCCGTCGGATCGGCGACGTACCCCAGCCCGACCTGGAGATGACCCTCAACTGCGGCGTCGGCATGGTCTCGCTGACTGATCCCGAGGACGTGGACGCCGCGATCGCCGTGCTCGCAGAGCACGGCGTCCGGGCCTGGGTCGCCGGCGAGGTCGGCGCGGCGACGGGTCGTGGCGGGGCCGTCGAGCTGGTCGGTCAGCACCCCGGCTGGTGACATTCGGGTGATTCCATGCGGAATCGCTGGAACCGATGTGCAGGAACAGCCAGGCAACAGGTAGCGTTGGGACCACGAGAACTCTTTGAGACCAGCCCGGGTGCCTCTGTGCCCCGGCCGAGCGTGCGAGGGGGCTGACCCTATGGGGCGCGGCCGAGCGAAAGCCAAGCAGACGAAGGTCGCTCGCGACCTGAAGTACCGCACTCACGAGACGGACTTCGGTGCGCTCGCCAGTGAGCTACACGGCTCCAGCGGCGAAGACGACAGCGGGCAGGTAGAGCCCGAAGAGCTCGAGAAGTGGTCGGACTACTCCGACTCTCGGCGAGACTGACGCAGCCGCGCCAGCGGGTGCGTCGGGGCCTGGTCCCACGTGTCACGGGTTTCCCCGGCTGACCGGGGAAACCGCACGACACGCCGGGACGATGCGGCGTGTCGCGCGGGTCTCCCCGGCCGACCGGGGAAACCCGCGCGCCGGCTCAACCCCGCGGGACCCACATCCCGCGCAGTCGGCCGACCTCCCGCATCCGCTGCTCGGCCAGCCGGTCGGCGGCGATAGCGGGGGGTAGGCCCTCCGACGCGGCGAGTTCGAACACGCGCAGCGTGGTGTCGAAGATGCCGGTGGCGCGCTGCTGGGCGCGCTCGAACGAGAAGCCCTCCAGCTCGTCGGCCACCTGGATCAGGCCGCCGGCGTTGACGCAGTAGTCGGGGGCGTAGAGGATCCCGCGCTCCTCGAGCGCCTTCTCGACACCCGGGTGGGCGAGCTGGTTGTTGGCCGCCCCGCAGACGATCGTGGCGGAGAGGGCATCGACGACGTCGTCGGTGATCGCATCGCCCATCGCGCAGGGCGCGTAGACGTCGAGCTCGGAGGCGATGAGGTCCGCCTCGGACGCCACCACCCGCACGGTCGGGTGCTCGTCACGGATCCGCTCGAGGGCCGGCGCGTAGACGTCGGTCACCACGACCGCGGCGCCGTCCTCCACGAGGTGCCGCACCAGGTGCCGCCCGACCTTGCCGACGCCGGCGACGCCGACCGTGCGGCGGGCGAGCGAGGTCGTGCCCCACGCGACCTGGGCCGCGGCGCGCATGCCCTGGAAGACGCCGTACGCCGTGAGCACCGAGCTGTCGCCCGCGCCGCCGTGGGCGACGGTGCGGCCGGTGACGAACGAGCACTCGCGCGCGATGTCGTCCATGTCGGCCGAGAAGGTGCCGACGTCGCACGCCGTGTAGTAGCGGCCGCCGAGCGACTGGACGTGCCGACCGTAGGCACGCAGCAGCGGCTCGGACTTCAGGCTCGCCGGGTCGCCGATGATCACGGCCTTGCCGCCGCCGAGGTCGAGACCCGCGAGCGCGGCCTTGTAGGACATCCCGCGCGAGAGGTTGAGGACGTCGCGCAGCGCGTCGGACGTCGAGGCGTAGGGGTGGAAGCGGGTGCCGCCGAGTGCGGGGCCGAGGGCGGTCGAGTGGACGGCGATGATCGCCTTGAGTCCGGTGGCCGGGTCGTTCGCGAAGACGACCTGCTCGTGCTCGAAGCCCTGGTCGAAGACGTCGACGGAGCCGGATGCAGACATGGGATGGTCCTGCTTTCTGGTGTCGGCCACGGGGTGGTGTGGCGCGGTGACGGGTAGGTGCACGCAGGGATGGCGCGTGCTCCACGTCACACGGTAGTCCGTGCCTCCGGGCGCAGGAAAACCACGTCGCCATGGGTGCCGTAGCCCGGGATCGGACCGCCGTGCCGGGTGCCGTCGAAGGCGACGAGCAGCCAGGAGTCGCCCTCGGGCAGGAGGGTCGGCCACGGGATGTTGGTGGGGTACGGCGCCGCGACGGTGCCGGTCTCACGCAGGTCCAGGTCGAAGATCGGGTAGCGCCGGCGCTGGCGTCGCCGGCTATCCGGGCCGTCGCTCGCGAGCACCCGCCAGTCGCCGCCGATGCGCAGCAGGGTGGTGCCCTCGGTCGCGATCCGGTCGGTCGCCGCCGACCGGAGGGTGAGGGTGTCGAGCGACGGGCCGCTCGCCAGCGCCGGGTGGAAGGTGAAAAAGGCCGGCGCGCTCACGAAGCCGACCAGCCAGCCGTCGTCGGTGCGCACCAGGTGTGGGTCCCAGACCCCGACGGAGCGCAACCCCTCGGTCGGCAGGGAGAGTGCCCGGGTGTCGAGCAGGTGCCGACCGGTCAGCAGGTCGGCGGTGGCCTCGGCCAGGTTGACGCCCACGCTCGCTCCGGGCCGACGCCGGTCGAAGTCGCCCCAGGTGCTGGTGGCGACCAGCCAGCCGTCGCCGTCGCGGACCAGGTGCGTGGCGTGGTCGCCGTACGCACCCGGCGCGTCCGGCCGGCGGAAGAAGAGGTCCGAGAGGTGCTCCAGGTCGAGCGTCGCGGGGTCGAGCGCCCAGACCGAGGTGTGCGCGGTGTCGAAGAAGCCGGGGCCGGCGCTGGTGGCGGTCAGGACGACCCGGCCCTCGAGCCGGTACGGCGTCCCGTCGGCGTTGCTCGCGACCCGGATGTCGCGCAGCCCGAGCTGGCCGAAGCGCCCGGCGACCGGCGCGTCGCTGGTCAGGCGGGTGAGCCAGGCCTCGTCCCGCGTGTCGATCCGGTGCTGCAGGTCCACCCGGGCGCGAGCGACCCAGGCTCCGCCGTGGCGGGTCAGCGCGGTGACGTGGGTCCCGGTGAGGGCGAGGCCGACCGCGTCGACCGGGCCGTCCGGCCGGGCGTGCCGTCGCGACCGGTGCTCGGTGGTGCGTCCACGGGTGGTGACCTCGAGCCACACCGCATCCCCGTCGTACCTCGCCACCAGACGGTCTTCGCCGGACTCGAGGGCGACGGTGCCCGGACCGGTGGCGGCGGCGTACGGCGCGACCACCTCGTCGATCGACGAGCCCGGGACGACCAGGTCGACCGGTCGGCTGCGGCCGGCCTCGACAAATCGGGGGAGCACGGGCACCGCCGAAGTCTAGGGAGAGCCTGGTCCCTTGGCCGTCGCCTGCTGCAGCGCAGAGACGGCGACGTCGACCTCGGCGGTCAGCTCGTCGAGCATCGCCTCCGCGCCGTCGGTGCGTCCGGCGGTCCCGAGTGCCTCCAAGCGGGCCGCGGCGGCGGCCACCCGGGGCAGCCCCAGGTTGAGTGCGCTGCCCTTGAGCTGGTGGGCGGAGGTGAGCAGCGAGTTGGCGTTCTGCCGCTCCACGGATCCCCGGATGGAGACCAGCTGGTCGCCGACGCGGCCCATGAACGACGCGGCGGTGCGCTCGAAGAACGACGTCCCATCCTTCACCAGGCCCTCGAGCATCCGCACCCGGTCGGCGTCGAGGACGCCGATCACCGCGGCGGCCTCGGGAGCTCGCTCGCGCGTCGTCGGCGGCTCGACGGCGGCAGCGGCGGGCAGGTCGGCCCAGGTGCGCAGGGCACGCTCGACCTCGCCCGCGTCGACGGGCTTCGTGAGGTAGTCGTCCATGCCGGCCTCGATGCAGCGCTCCCGCTCGCCCTCCAGCGCCGAGGCGGTCATCGCGATGATCGGTACCCGCTGCCCCGGCGGCTCCTGCGCCCGGACCTGGCGGGTCGCGTCGAACCCGTCGAGCCGGGGCATCCGGCAGTCCATGAACACCACCGCGTACTCGTGCGGCCGCGTCAGCCGTTCGACCGCTTCGACGCCGTCGCCGGCGAGGTCGACGGTGCAGCCGAGGTTCTCCAGCAGTCCGGTCGCGACCATCTGGTTGACCGGGTTGTCCTCGACCACGAGCACCCGGATGCCGAGCGCCGGATCCGCGCCTCGGCTGCGGGCGCGGGCCGCACGGAGCGAGCGCGGGGCGAGTACGCCGAGGAGCGCGTCGTGCAGCTCGACCTGGCGCACCGGCTTGCTCAGGCTGCTGCGGATCCCGGCGTCGGCGACCTGCTGCCGTGGCACCTGCTCCGAGCTGAGCAGCAGCAGCTGCAGGCCGGCGTACGACGGCTCGCTCCGCACCTGGCGTGCCAGCTGGAGCCCGTCGACGTCGGGCATCTGCAGGTCGAGCAGGGCCACCTCGAACGGGTCGCCGATCGCGACGCCTTCGCGCAGCGCCTCGAGCGCCTCGGCGGCGGACGGCACGGCGTACGCGCGCATCCGCCAGGCGGAGAGCTGGCCCTCGAGGATGAACCGGTTGGTCTCGTTGTCGTCGACGACCAGGATGCGGCGGCCGCGCAGCTGGACCGGGACGTCGAACCCCCGGTCCGCGGCACCCGCCACCCGTTCGAGCCGGGCGGTGAAGGAGAACGTGCTGCCGGAGCCCGGCTCGCTGGTCACCCAGAGCTCACCGCCGAGAGCGTCGACGAGCTGGCGGGAGATCGCGAGGCCGAGACCGGTGCCACCGTGCCGGCGGGTGGTCGACGGGTCGGCCTGGGTGAAGGCGTCGAACAGCCGGTCGCGCGAGGCCGGCTCGATGCCGACACCGGTGTCGGTGACGTCGACCCGCAGCACCACCTCGCGCGGGGTCTGCCGCTCGACGCGCGCCTCGATGACGACCTCGCCGCTGTCGGTGAACTTGACCGCGTTGGACCCGAGGTTGCTGATCACCTGGCCGAAGCGCACGGAGTCGCCGCGCAGCTGCATCGGGACGTCGGGGTGGCAGGCGATGATCAGCTCGAGGCCCTTCTCGTGGGCCGGACCGCTGAGCACGGACGCGACCTGGTCGAAGACCGCACGGACGTCGAAGTCCGCTGCCTCGAGCTCGAGCTTGCCGGACTCGATCTTGGAGAGGTCGAGGATGTCGTTGATGATGCCGAGCAGGGTCATGCCGGCGTTCTGGAGGTTCGCGGTCAGCCGCCGCTGGTGCTCGTCGAGGTCGGTGCGCATCAGCAGGTCCGTGAGCCCGATGACGCCGTTCATCGGCGTGCGGATCTCGTGCGACATCGTCGCGAGGAACTCCGACTTCAGCCGGGAGGCCTCCATGGCGTCGTCGCGCGCCTCAGCGAGCTCGCCCGCGCTGCGCTCGCGCTCCGCGACGACACTGAGCTGGTGGGCGATCTGCGACATCATCTGGTGGGAGTTGTCGTCGGGCGGGAGCTCGTCGGCGATCAGCTCGACCACGCAGACGACCTCGTCGCCGAGCACGACCGGCATGGCGACCAGCGAGTGCGTGTCCGCCAGCACCGACGGCGTCCCGACGGTGACTGCATGCGTCGCGCGCGCTGTCTCGGCCAGCGCGGGGTCGGCCGCGACGCCGAGCCCGATGCCGCCCAGGTCCAGCACCTCGGGCTGGTCGCCGGGCACGTCGTACAGGTAGGCGCAGACCGCGGCCCAGGTCGTGTGCTCTGGGACGCCGGCGCCCGCCATCAGCAGCGCATCGCGCAGGCTGGTCGCCCGGTTGGCCGCCATCGCCATCTGCTGCAGCAGGAAGAGGCGCCTGGTCGACTCCTCCGCGTACACGTCCGCGTTGCGGAGGTCGGTGATGTCCTGCGTGGTGCCGCTCATCCGGACGGCCTCGCCGTCCGCTGCCCGCTCGATGACGCCGCGGCCGCGGAGCCAGCGGACCTGGCCGTCGGGGAGGAGCACCCGGTGGTCGAACTCGTACTCGCCGGCACCGGACTCGGCGGCGCCCTGGATCACCGCGCTCGCATGCTCGCGGTCCCCGGGGTGCAGCAGCGACAGATAGGTCTCGAAGTCGGGCGACGTGCCGGTCGCGACTCCGAAGATCCGGCACATCTCGTCCGACCACTGCACCCGGTCGGCCCGGACGTCCCAGGCCCAGCTGCCGATGTGGGCGATCTGCTGGGCCGTGGCGAGCTGCTGCTCGCGCTCCACGAGTGCCTCGACCAGCTCCTTGCGCTCGGTGTACGGCGTGACGCGGTGCAGCCAGCCCATCCGGGTGCCGTCGTCGTCGTGGACCGGCGTGTAGCTGATCAGGCCCCAGGCCGCCGTACCGTCCGGGCGGACGAAGTAGGCCTCGAAGTTCTCGGCGCCGGTGCCGCTGACGAGCATCTCGGAGAGGTGCGCGTCGAAGTCGCGCCGGCCCTGCTCGTCGAACACGTCGTGCACGTGGAGACCGAACAGCTCGTCGAGATCACGGCCGAGCAGGCGCGCCATGTTGGCGTTGGCCCACTTCGTCACACCGCTGTCGTCGAAGAGCCAGAGGCCGTCCGGGTTGGCGTCGAGGAGTCGCCGAACCAGCGCCGGGTCGTCCCACGGTCGCTGCTCACCCCCGGTTGCCATGACTCATTCCTACCGGACCGACGAGGATGGTGGCGTGAACATCGAATCCCTGGGCACCCCGGACGCGCCGACCTTCGGTCTGGATACCTTCGGCGACCTCGAACGCGACCCCGCCACGGGGCCGGACGGGCCGCTGGTCGGACATCCGGAAGCGATCAGGCAGGTGGTCGCCGAGGCGGTCCTGGCCGACCGGGTGGGAGTCGACTTCTTCGGGGTCGGTGAGCATCACCGGCCCGACTTCGCGATCAGCGCCCCGGACGTGGTGCTGGCCGCGATCGCCGGACAGACCTCCCGGATCCGGCTCGGTACGTCGGTCACCGTGCTCAGCTCCGACGACCCGATCCGGGTCTACCAGCGGTTCGCGACCCTCGATGCCGTCTCGTCGGGCCGGGCCGAGGTGACCCTCGGCCGCGGCTCGTTCACCGAGTCGTTCCCTCTCTTCGGGCTGTCGCTCGACGACTACGAGGTGCTGTTCTCCGAGAAGCTGGAGCTGTTCGCCCGGCTGCTGCGGGAGGAGCCGGTCAGCTGGGAGGGTACGATCCGCCCACCGCTCGACGGCATCCAGGCGTTCCCGCGGACCGAGCGAGGCCTGGTCGCCTGGGTCGGCGTCGGCGGCACCCCCGAGTCGGTCGCCCGTGCCGCGTCGTACGGACTGCCGTTGGTGGTCGCGGTGATCGGCGGCTCACCCGGGCAGTTCGTGCCGCTCGTCGAGCTCTACCACCGCGCGCTGGCGCACTACGGCCACGGCATCCTGCCCGTGTCGATGCACAGCCCGGGTCACGTCGCCGCGACCGACGAGCTGGCCCGCGAGCAGATGTATCCCCACCAGGCCGCCGCCTTCACGAAGATCGGCCGCGAGCGCGGCTGGGGTCCCTACACTCCGGACCAGTTCGAGGCCGGGGCCGGACCGCAGGGTGCTCTGTTCGTCGGCTCGCCGGAGACCATCGCCCACAAGATCGCCTGGGCGATCCGCACGCTCGGCCTCTCCCGCTTCCAGCTCAAGTACGCCGTCGGCACCCTGCCCCACGAGCAGCGGATGGAGTCGATCCGCCTCTACGGCACCGAGGTCGTCCCACGCGTCCGCGAGCTCTTGGCGGAGTGAGTCCTGTGGGGTGGTTTCGAGGCTCGCCGCTAGCGCGGCTCGCACCTCAACCACCCGTGACCACCCTCAGGGCAGCAGCATCCGGACCGTCGTACCGCGGCCGGGGGTCGCCGGGGTGACCTCGAGGGTGCCACCCAGCTCGACGGACCGCTCGCGCATCGAGCGCAGGCCGATGCCCGCGCCGCTGCCGTCGACCACCCCGTCGCCGTCGTCGGTGACCGTGAGGACGAGCCGACGCTCGTCCGGCCGCGCCAGCCGCACCGAGCACCGGCGCGCGCCGGCGTGCCGGTGCGCGTTGAGCACGGCCTCCGCCGCCACGTGGTAGATCGCGACCTGTCGGCGGCTGTCGATCAGATCGGGGTTGTCGGCTTCGACCTGCACGCAGAACTCGGGGCTCGAGAACCGGCGGCCCAGCGCCTCGAGCGCCTCACCGAGACGGCCCTCCTCGAGCGCGGGCGGGAGCAGCGCGCGCGCCATCAGGCGCACGTCCTGCGCGCGGTGCGTCAGCTCCTCCTGCAGCTGGGCGAGGAGGTCGGAGTCCGGCGGAGTCAGCGTCGAGGTCCGGTCGATGCCCGCCAGCGCGAGCGAGATCCCGGCCAGGGACGGTCCGAGACTGTCGTGGAGCTCCCGGCGCAGCAGCCGGCGCTCCTCCTGCCGCACGTCGAGCAGCCGCCCGCGGGCGCGCTCGAGATCGGCGTTGACCAGCGCGAGGTCAAGGGCGCTCGCGACCAGGCCGGAGATCTGCTGCACGAGCTGCAGCGTCCGTAGGTCGAGCCGCTCGCCCGCCGGCGGGCCGAGCCACAGCGTGCCGACCTGGCGTCCCCGGCTGCGGAGCACCACAGCCACGAGCTGCTCGCCGGGCTCGCCGACCGTCACCGTCAGGGCGCCCTCGTCGGCGTCGACCACGACGGCAGCGAGCCGCAGGCTGTGCCGCAGCGCCTCGGTCAGCCCCTCGAGGACGGTGCGCTCGTCGGTGGCGGCGCCGACGTCGGCGCCGAGGCGCTCGAGCAGCTCGCCGGCGTCCGAGGTGGACCCGAACACCAGCCGCTCCACCCGGCGCTGCAGCCAGGCCCGCATCGGCATGATGCCGACGGCCAGCAGCGCGACGGCCAGCAGGCCGGCGGAGTCACGGCCGACGGGCAGCAGCTGGCCGCCGAGCCAGACGAGCACGACGTACGCCGTGATCACGAAGAGCGTCAGCAACGCGCCGACGGTGGCCCGCGAGACCGCGAGATCGAGGTTCCACGACGATCCGCGCACGACGACGAAGATCGCCGCCGGCAGCATCAGCATCGCAGCGGTGAGAGTCCCGGCGCCGATGGTGAGCATCGGCTGCCCGAGGCTCAGGCCCAGCTCGAAGGCGAGGTAGGCGAACGTGGTCGTCGCGACGCTGGCGAGCACCCAGCCGAGCGGACGTCGTTGGTCGACGCCTCCGCGCCGGACCCGTACGGCGAGTGCGGCGACGGCCACGAGGCCGAGCAGGAAGTAGATCGGGATCACCCAGTCGTCGTACGCCTGGGCGGCATCGGCCAGTTCGGTGCCGGCCGTGATGGGGTTCGGCGGCCCGTCCTCGATCTGCATGAGGTAGCGGACGATCCCGGCTGATACGGCGATCAGGACGGCGAGCAGTGCCAGCACTCGGCGCAGGCCCGTCGGCGCGCGCTGCCCGATCAGGCACGGGATGACCAGGGTGCAGGTCAGGACACCGACGATCCAGCCGGAGATGACGAGCTGGACGATCCAGGCGTACGCCGGCAGGGAGCCGTGCTCGACGCCGAGCAGGGCGTACTGGATCCCGAGCGAGGTCAGGCTGAAGCCCAGCCCGACCAGCAGCAGCGCCCAGCCGATCACGTGGCCGCTGCGCACCAGCACGAAGACGCCGAACGGCGCGTAGACGATCGCGATCAGGACGTCGGTCGGGAAGAACTGGCGGTGGACGGTGAACTCCGGGTCCGGCGCGCCCACGTTGACCACCGCGAGCACGAGCGCGGCGAGGGTCACCATCGACGTGGCGACCCCGACGGCCAGCGCGGCACCGCGCCGACCGGGTCCACCGGGCGCGACATCGACGTCGACCACGCCGCACCCTCCCGTCCTCCGCCGGCCCCCGGGGCATCATCGTGCCGCAGGTGTCCCGGTCGCGAGGGCTGGTTGCCCCGGTCGGCCGGGATTCGCCCGGGGCGGACATGGCGCTAGCCCCGCCGGCGGTGCCGGCGAGGTGGTCTCAGAGGGTATGTCGGGTGTGGCGGGTGTCCCAGTCGTAGGAGTAGCCGTAGCGGCTGGTCCAGGTGAAGGTGGTGGGTCCGGTGCGTTCGACGGTCCAGCCGCCGTGGGTCTTGTAGCGGTGGTGTCCTCGGCATAGCGGGGCGAGGTTCGCGCTGTCGGTGGGGCAGCCGCGTTGGGGCTCGGTGACGTGGTCGAGGTCGGCGGACCGGGATGGTCGGCTGCAGTGCGGGTAGACGCAGGTCGCGTTGGTGAGGACCGCCTGCTCGCGTTGCGCGTCGGTGGGCCGGTAGGCGTCGGTGTGCAGGTTGTCGTTGAGGTCGATGACCGGGCGGATGGTGACGCGGGTGTTGGTGCCGGCGCACCAGTCCTTGACCTGCTCGACGCTGATCGCGGAGCGGGTGTTCTCGACCCCGGCGACCGCACCATCCACGGCACGGTCGGAGAGGTGGAGGTAGATCATCAGCTCCCGCTTGCGGACGGGCGGTGCGGGTCGATCCGTGTCCTGGTCGGTCTGGAGGTCGAGGGTGAGGTCGCGGCGGGCGAGGGCGCCGGCGGCCAGGGAGCGGCGTACGTCGAGGGACTCGTCGCAGCCCAGGCGGCCCAGCTGGGCGGCGCCGGTGGTGATGGCGTCGTTGAGGTCGAGCGCGTCAGCCAGGTCGAGGTCGGCGTCGACGTGCACGGTGCCGTCGAAGGAGACCTGATTGGTGTCGATGTCGAAGTGGCGGGCGTCGGCGGCTTCCCGGCGGCGCTTGTCGGCCTCGGCCGGGTCGAACAGCCGCAGGGCGTCGGCGACGGCGCGGTCGATCTGGGCGAACGAGCACCGGTGCGCCTGGTGTGCGAGGTGGGTGTCGACGTAGGCGGCGGCCTCGGGGCACAGGCTCTTGGTGGCGTGTGCGATCTTGCGGGCTCTCCACACCGGCACCCGCCCGGTGGTCACCACTGCCCAGAGTTTGGGGAGCCGGTACCGGAGCTCGAGGGCGTCGCCGAGGTACGTCCGTCCGGCGTCGGTCGACATCCCCAGAGCCAGTGCGAGGTCGGCGACGCAGAACTCCGCGACCAGCGGCGCCCCCGGCCCGGCGATCGCGAGCTCGCCTTCGGTGCCCTCGACTGTCGCGGCGCCATGGGTGATGGACTCGACGGGGTGCATGACCGCCCACCGGACCGCGAGTCTCAGCTTGGCGACCTCCGCTGTATTCACGACCTGGTGGTGGGAGTGCAGCGCGGCCAGCACCTGGTCCGGGGAGTCGTACGACTCCTCGAACTCGTCCCCGGAACCGGGGTGGTGCTGTGCTTCGCTCATAGGTCTAGCCAAGCACTGGCCACCGACAGTGGGATGCTCAGAACCCCTTGTTCGACCGGGATGTGGACACTTTTCGGAGATAGTTCGAGAGAGATTTCGGCGTGGTCTTCGGTGGGTGGTTTCGAGGCTGTGAGGGTTGGTGATGGCTGGCCCGGGGCTGGCTGGCAGAGTGG
>NZ_BAABKN010000033.1:0-69587 GCF_039543845.1 Nocardioides endophyticus
GGACAGGCCCGCCGGCTTGCCTGCACGGGTCGGATCATCCCCGTCGTCCTCGACGGCGAGTCTCAGGTTCTTGATGTGGGCCGTGTCCGCCGGCTCTTCACCAAGGCCCAGCTGCTCGCGATGGCCCTCCGCGACGGCGGCTGTGTCGCCGAGGGCTGTGACTGGCCACCCTGGCTCTGCCACGCACACCACTGGCAAAGATGGACCGACGGCGGACCCACCGACCTCACCAACGGCGGACTCCTCTGCCCGAGACACCACGCCCGAGCCCACGACCCGACGTTCGAGACGACCCGACACCACACCGGCAAGGTCAGCTTCCACCGCAGGTGCTAGTGCAGACGCAGCAACGCGTACGCCGCGGTGGACGTCGCGTCAGTGCGAGTGGTCCAGGTCGACGGCATGTCCTTCTCCTCGAGGTCGCGCTGCTGTCCCCCGCTGCTACCCGCGTTCGTCGCACGTGCTCGTTGCCCGTGGCTCTGCTGGGACGGTGAGCCTCATGTGCAGTCACGTCGCCGGACTGTGGCCGATTGTGACCGGCGGTCCCCAATGGTGGAGCGCCGTCTCTGCTGGTCGGGCGGGAGAGTAGATCATCGACCTGCCGTCGACTCCCGGTGTAATCGGTGCCTGAAGCCGCGGTCGTCTTCGTGTCAGCCGCGTACAGCGGCAAGGCATTCGTCGTACAGATCCATGACGTCACCCTTGCCGCCACTTTCGACCCAGGTCGTGGATGCGGCTTCCAGGCACGCGAACACGGTCCCGATCACGGCACGGGCCCTGGCGTCGACCCCTGCCCCTGTGTCCATCCGCTCTTTGACGAGGGGAAGCAGGTCGGTCTGGAAGCGGAGTCTCTTCTCTAGCCACCCAGCACGCAATGAAGGGGTGCTGTTGAGGAGACTGAGCCGTTCCAGAGCTTGTTCGCGACTGTCATGCAGGGCCTGGACAGCAGCGATCCCCGCGCGCAGCGCCACCCAGGCGCTCGCGTCGGGAGGCTGTGCGCTGACTGCGGCCATGAGCACCTGTCCGAACTGATGCTCGTTGCCGCCGAGGAGATCCTCTTTTGTGCCGAAGTACCGGAAGAGCGTGCGCTGTGAGACACCGGCCTCTAGTGCGATCTGCGCAATCGGCGTCTCGTCGTAGCCCTGTTTGACGAACAGGCGCAGCGCCGTCTGAAGGATCTCCCGCGTGACCAGCTGGCGGGATCGCTCGCGCAGCGACGTTCGTGTCCCGATCGTCGCCGCTTCCTGCTCCATGGGAGCCAGCATACCCGCGGACTGCCATAGAGGCATTCATACGCGATGTGGCAGTGGCTGCCATATAGGCGTAAGCTGACAAGAAGCAATCAGCCGCACGGCTGCGGCCTCTTCGAGACACATAAGGAACGCGCATGTCTGCACCTAGCGCCCTCATCACCGGTGGAACCAGCGGCATCGGCAAGGCGACCGCTGAACTACTCCACTCGCGCGGCTACCGCGTCGTGGTCACCGGCATCGGCGATCTCGCCGACGCCGGACTTCCCGAGGACATCACCCTCGTCGAAGCAGACGCACGATCTCTGCCGGACATCGAGCGCGCGATCGACCACGTGAGCCAACGTCTCGGCTCTCTCGACCTGCTCTTCCTCAACGCGGGCATCTCGCGTCCCGGCCCGATCGAGTCGACGAACGAAGATGCGTTCGATGCCCTCTTCGACATCAACGTCAAGGGGAACTTCTTCACCCTGCAGAAGGCGCTTCCGCTTCTCAACGAGGGAGCCGCGGTCGTGTTCACCGTCGGCGCCGGCGAAGGACTCGGAGCCGCCATGACAGCCGCCAAGGGCGCACTCCTGCCGCTGATGCGGGCACTCGCGCTCGAGCTGGCACCGCGTCGCATCCGAGTCAACGCGGTCAGCCCGGGACTGGTCGACACGCCTGCCTACGCCAAGATGGGGATCTCCCAGGAGATGATCGATTCCTGGGCTAGCGACATCCCACTTGGCCGCGTCGGCGCCACCGCCGACATCGCCGAGGCCGTGGCGTTCCTAGCCTCGGACGCAGCCAGCCACATCACCGGCAACAACCTCGCAGTCTCGGGAGGCATCGGCATCCACTCCCGCCCCTAATCGGCAATGCCCCTCATCGCTCCACCTGCCGGGCTCGACCGCCTTGACCTGCCCACGTTCTGTCGTCTGGACGAACTGGGGCTGGAGGTCGTCGGGCAGAGACTCGAGCCGGATCGCGCTGTGCTGGCCTGTCGGGTCGTCAACCCCGACCAGTGGTGCCGACGTTGCGGCTGTGAGGGCTTGGCCCGCGACAGCATTGTTCGGCGATTGGCGCACGAGCCGCTGGCTGGCGCCCGACCATGCTCGAGGTCAGGATCCGCCGCTACCGATGTGCTGAGTGCGGGCACGTGTGGCGCCAAGACACGGACCGGGCTGCGGAGCCGCGAGCCAAGCTCTCGCGTCGTGGGCTGCGGTGGGCGTTGGAAGGGATCGTGATGCAGCACCTCACCGTCGCCCGCGTCGCTGAGGGGCTTGTCGACGCCATCAAGATCAAGTACGACGTTCCTCCCGGCATCCAGCGTCCCCTCCCGCCAACGGTTCGGGTCCAGGTCCATGACTGAACGCCAGAGGGACCCGCTACGAGCGGCGCACCCGCCGGCGCAGCTGCCAGATCCGCAGCAGCCCGGCGATCGCGGTGAGCAGGATGCCGCCCACCGCGGCGATCAGCAGGGCGACGGCGAGCGGGGTGGTGCCGTCCCAGGTCAGGAACGAGACGTGTACGTCCTGGGTGTTCTGGGCGATGAAGACGATGAGGAGCACCAGCAGGAGGCCCAAGAGCACGAGCGCGAGGAAGGCGCCGCTGGTGCGGG
This sequence comes from Nocardioides endophyticus, assembly GCF_039543845.1. NCBI lineage: Bacteria > Bacillati > Actinomycetota > Actinomycetes > Propionibacteriales > Nocardioidaceae > Nocardioides > Nocardioides endophyticus. Next base: position 2,851 of record NZ_BAABKN010000033.1, read on the forward strand.
ACCGGCGCAGCGGGTCCTTCGGCGGCGGCGAGGGTGCTGTCGGTTCCGGGTCTGTCTCCGGGGACGGTGGCGGTGCGGGGTCGGCCATACCGAGGCCGTACCCGCAACAGGGGCGTCGTACGCCGAGGGCCTCAGCGACCGGCGACGGCGGAGTTGACCAGGTCGGCCAGCGCCCCCGTCGTACGTGCCTCTGTGAGGTCCGAGACGAAGCCGAACTTCACGCACGCGGTGGCGATCTTCTGCAGCAGCGCGAGGTAGCCGGCAGAGTCGTCGCCCGGCGCCGCGATGAGCAGCACGAAGCGGACCGGCTCGGATCCGGAGGTGAAGGTGACCGGCGACGCGAGGCGGGCGACTGCGACCGATGGCGTCGTCACGGCGTGGCTGCGAGCGTGCGGCATGGCGAGGCCGCCGGGCAGCACGGTCGAGCCGAGCGCCTCACGGGCCAGCGCGGCGTCGGCGAAGACGTCGACGTCGCTGATCCGGCCGGCATCGTGCAGGAGCGTGGCGAGCGATCGGATGACCGCGGCGCCGTCGGCGCCGAGGTCCTGGTCGAGGCTGGCGATGTCCGGCATCGAGACCGGCGAAGTGTCGTTCATGGCGTCCCCGAGCCTAGGCCACGGGCATTTCAGTCCCGAGTCCGCCGGGGGGCCCGACGCTCGTAGGCGTCGTTGAACGCCCGGAGGCCACTGGTCAGCTCGCGCGCCGCATCGGCGCCCATCTCCGCCAGTACCGAGCGGTAGAGGTCGGCGTGGATCGCCGAGTCATGCCCGTAGAGCCGCCGCCCCTCGGCCGTCGGCCGGACCGGTCTGCTCGGGCTGTCGGGGACGGAGAACCGCTCGAGGAGGCCGGCGCGTACGGCGGCGTTGACCTGTCGGTTGATCGTGGACAGCTCCAGGTCGAGCTCGTCGGCGATCTCGCGCAGTGTGCGGGGCTGGTCGTCGGAGAGGACCCACAGCAGCTTGAACGCCGACATGTCGAGCTCGGTGCCCTCGACGTTGGTGTGCCGACGTCGGCCCACGCGCATCAGCTCGTTGCCGAGATCGGTCAGCAGGGACTGCTCCGACCGCGTCGATCCGGCCTTGCCGGCCATGGCTCACCTCGTCGTGACGTCGTCGATGTGACGAATGCTACCCGCTATGTGCAAGATACATATGTAAGATGCACATGGCTCGGCAGGCCGGGCCGCCGATAGCTGGAGGACGTGTGACCGACACCGTGAAGACCGCGAACGACGTGGAGCCCCTCGTCGAGCAGGGCCGGTCGTCGGCTCTGTTGACGGTCATCTTCCTGTGCTTCAGCGGCATGAGCGTCGCGCTGATGCAGACGCTGGTGATCCCGATCCAGTCCGAGCTCCCCGAGATCCTGCGCACCTCGGCCGCGAACGCCTCCTGGGTCGTCACCATCACGCTCCTCGGCGCCGCGGTCGCGATGCCGATCGCGGGCCGGCTCGGTGACCTCTTCGGCAAGCAGCGGGTGCTTGTCGGCAGCTCGATCCTGATGCTGGCGGGGTCGCTCGTGTGCGCGCTCTCCGACTCCTTGGTCCCCGTCCTCGCCGGCCGTGGCCTGCAGGGCCTGGCGATGGGCTTCATCCCGGTCGGCATCAGCCTGATGCGCGAGATCGTCCCCCCGGCCATGGCGACCACCGCGGTCGCCGCGATGAGCGCGACCCTCGGTGTCGGCGGCGCGATCGGCCTGCCCCTCTCGGCCTGGATCGTGCAGACCGGCGACTGGCACGCGCTCTTCTGGGTGGCCACCGGACTCGCGGTCCTGGTCGGGCTCGGCTCCTGGTTGATCGTGCCTCACGTGCACGACGGCCACGAGGGCACCTTCGACTTCGGTGGCGCCGTCGGCCTGGCGGTCGGGCTGATCGCCCTCCTGGTCGGCATCACGAAGGGCAACACCTGGGGCTGGACGTCCGGCCGGACCATCGGGAGCATCGCGCTCGGGCTCGTCGTGCTGCTCGTGTGGGGCTGGTTCGAGCTCCGCCGCAGCGAGCCGCTGTGCGACCTGCGCGTCAGCGCGCGCCGCCCCGTGCTGCTGACCAACATCGCCGCTGTCGCGATCGGCTTCGGGATGATGGCCCAGGCGATCGTCTTCCCGCAGCTGCTCCAGCTGCCGGAGGCGACCGGCTTCGGTCTCGACCAGTCGCTCCTCGCCGCCGGTCTCTGGATGGCGCCCGGCGGTCTGATGATGCTCGCCTTCGCCCCGGTCGCCAGCTACCTCATGCGCACCTTCGGCGCGAAGTACGCGCTCGCGCTCGGTGCTGCCGTCCTCGGCTGCGGCTACCTGCTCTCCTTCTTCCTGATGAGCGCGCCCTGGCAGGTCCTGGTCGCGTCCCTGGTCTGCTCCGCGGGAGTGGGCATCGGGTACGCCGCGATGCCGACGCTCATCATGGACGCGGTGCCGATGAACGAGGCGGGCTCGGCCGTCGGCATCAACTCCCTGATGCGATCGATCGGTACGACGGTCGCCGCCGCTGTGATGGCGGTGATCCTGACCGGTCAGACCTCCCTGATCGGCGGCTTCGAGATCCCGACCGAGAGCGCCTTCAAGATCTGCTTCCTCGTCGCCACGGCCGCCGCGTTCCTCGGCGGTGCGCTCGCACTGACCATCCCGAAGGCCGAGCGCCCTACTGGTTGAGGACCACACGCCACCAGGTGACCGCTCAGGAGGCCCCGGTGTGCAGGAAGGTGACCATCTGGTCCTCGTCGAGGCTCGGCGAGGAGACCCCGAACAGCTTGCCGTCGAAGCGGCTGGGTGTCTTCAGGTCGCGCCACCGGTCCTTGGCGAGGTTGACGACGACCCGGCGCGCGTACGCCTCCGGCTGGCTCCGTGCCGTTCGCCAACGCCGCGCGGTGCACAGGAGAACGGCCTGCACGAGGTCCTCGGCGTGGCCGCGGTCGCCGCACAGCAGGTACGCCGTGCGGACGAGCCGGTCAGCCGAGGCGGCGACGAACTCGTCGAACGCTCGCCGGTCTCGGCTCGGGATCATCGGGGGCTCCGCCTGGTCACACCCGTAAGAACTCCGGGTGGTGCCCCCAGGTTGTCATCGAGCCCGATGTCATCGACGGAGCGTCAGTCCCCGAACATCTCCATCCAGGCCTCGCCCTCGGGCGTCATCCGGCCGTGCGCCCGCGCCGCCCGGCACCACTTCTTGGCCGCCCGCAGGAAGGTGGCGGGGTTGTAGATGTCCTCCTCGCACGACCACAGCCCGTCGCCGGCGTACGTGAGGATGGTGATGTTGCTGGCGCCGTGGGGCTGGCCGTCGCCGGGGTCGTGCAGCTCGTTGTAGACGTCGCAGACGATCCGGCCCCGCTCCTCGTCCACGAGGTACCACGTGATCGGGAAGTGCGGCATCTCGCTGCCCGGGAAGGCCGTCATGGTGCGCGTGATCCAGGCCCGGATCTCCTCGCGGCCGTTGAAGTTGCCGTAGGCGTGCTCGACGTACGTCGCGTCCTCGGTGAAGAGGTCGGCGAACCGGGACCAGTCCCCGCTGCCGGCGATCCGGTCGACCTCGTCCTGGTAGTCCTGGAAGGCGGTCTCGAGCTCCTCGCGGGAGTACGTCGTCATGGCGCCAACCTAGGGCCAAACTGGAACGTGTTCCAGTAGGGCTGCGAAGTCAGCGCTCCGGCTACTGAAGTCCGGTGCGGACCGACGTGATCCGCTGGGTGTTGAAGCCGAGCCTGTGCGTCCGCCCGACGTACCTCGCGTGCTCGATCTTGAGGCACCGATCCACGACGACGGAGACCCCGCCCTCCTCGGCGATCCGATTGCCCTCCTCGTTGATGACGCCGAACTGGCACCACAGGTGTTGGTGCCGATCGCGACCGTGTCCGCCGCGATCTCGGGCAGGGCGTCGGGGGCGTGGAAGACGTTGACGATGTCGACGGGCACGGGGACATCCCGCACCCGAGGCAAGCGCTCGGGCTGCGGGGGTCTCGACGAGCTCAGGCGCCAGAGCGCCTTCACTGCTCGACCGCCGGCCGCCTACTCCGGGACGGCCCACTTCGGGATGATGAAGACACCCTCCGCCTCGACGGTGGGCCCCTCCGCGTCGCCGATGGAGGCGACCACCCAGACCTTGCGGCCCTCCTCGCGGTCGATGCGCGCGTCGAGGCGCAACGGGCCGAGGGGAGTGCCGCGGCGGTAGACCATCGTCAGGGTGCCGGTGAAGGTGATCCGGGTGAAGCTGGCGGCTGCCGTCTCGCCCATCAGGTGGTCGAGCAGCATCGCGGTGACGCCGCCGTGGACCAGCCCGGGCGGGCCTTCGTACGCCGCGCCGAGGTCGACGGTCGCGTGAGCGAGCCCGGAGCGCACGTGGGTGATGTCGAGCGGCGGTGCGATCGCGTTGCGCAGGCCGACGGCGGCGTTGCCCCAGTTCCAGGCACGACCCTCGGAGTTGAAGCGCACGCCGGCGGGACCTGGCAGCTGCTCCTTGCGCAGCCGCGCCACCACCGCTTCGACCTCAGCCAGTGCCAGACCGGCCTCCTCGGGCGAGACCGTCGTACGGATCGTGGCGTCGATGAGCTCACGCACGGCCGCGGTCAGCGGTCCGTACGCCGCCTCGATGCGGTCCACCTCCGCGCTCGGGATCTCGTCGTGGATGAACCCGCCGATGTCGCTCAAGCCCTGCTCCTTTCGCTCGTCTGTCCCCACTCGTACGCCGCCCGCGCGGCGTCCTCCGTCGCCTGGCGGACCAGGCCGTAGCCGCGGCAGTCGCCGACGGCGTACACCTCGATGTCCGGCAGCCGCGCGGCGATCGCCTCGTGGAGGCGGAGGTTCGGCTCGAACCACCCGGTGACCACGACGGTGTCGGCGCGCAGCTCGCGGGTCCGTCCGCCCTGCGGCGTGAACTCCAGCCCGCCGACCGTGTAGCGCTCGACAGTGGTCCCGACGTGGACGGCGACGCCGAGCCGGTCGAGCTCGTCCAGCTCCTCGGTGCGCCGCTTGGGGCCGACCTCGGGGGCCAGCTCCAGGCCCGGCTCGAGCAGCGACACCAGGTGCCCGGCCGCCGCCAGGTGGCCGGCGATCGCCACGCCGGGCAGCGTGCCGCCGACCACGCAGACCTTGCGGCCGATCGGGTAGCCGTGTTCCGGGCCTTGCAGCGCGTCGAGAAGGTCGATGACGTGCGGGGTTTCCATGCCGGCCTCCGGCACTGTCAGCATCCCGCCGTTCGCGACCACGACCACGTCGGGCTCGAGCGCGGCGACGGCGTCGGGCTTCCCGATGGTCAGCAGCCGCACGTCGATGTCGGCGTCGGCGACCTCGGCGAGCAGCCAGTCGAGGAAGAGTGCGTTGTCCGGGTGCACCAGCGCCGCGTGGCGGAACCGGCCGCCGAGTCGGTCGCCGTTCTCCAGCAGCGTCACCCGATGGCCCTGCGCAGCGGCCCGCCGTGCTGCCTCGAGACCACCTGGCCCGCCGCCGACCACGACGACGTGCCGTCGCCGTACGACCGGCAACGGCAGCAGCTCGTGCTCGCGCCCGGTCAGCGGGTTGACCGCGCAGTCGGTCGCGAGCCGCTCCTCCAGGGAGTCGATGCAGTTCTCGCACGAGATGCAGCGCCGCACCCGATCGGCCGTCGCGAGCTTGCGCGGCAGGTCGGGATCGGCGAGCAGCGGGCGGCCCATCGCCACGAAGTCCGCACGCCCGTCGGCGAGCACCGCCTCGGCCAGCGCCGGGTCGTGCAGCCGCCCGACGGCGATCACCGGGACGTCGACGACCTCCTTGACGGCCGCGGCCGCGGCGACGTTGAGCCCGTCGCCGTACGCCGCGCCGTTGACCATCTGCGTGACCAACCTGTCGATCACCCCGCCGCTGACGTGGAAGGCGTCGACTCCCGCCTCGACGAGGAGAGGCGCCACCAGCGCGGTCTCGTAGGACGGACGGCCGCCTGCGACGCGTTCGTAGCCGGAGATCCGCAGCGTGATCGGGAAGTCCGGGCCGACCTCCGAGCGGATCGCGGCGAGCGCCTCGAGCACCACCCGGATCCGGCCCTCGACCGAGCTGCCGCGGTAGCGGTCGTGGCGCCGGTTGCGCTGCGGTGCGAGGAACGAGCCGAGGAACATGTAGCCGTGTGCGGCGTGCAGCTCGATGCCGTCGTACCCCGCCTCGCGAGCGCGGACCACCGCCGCCCGGTAGAGGTCCATGATCCCGGCGATCTGCTCCCGGGTGACCTCCGTCGACGGGCGTCCGGTCAGGTACGACGGGATGACCGACGGGCCGAGCGAGTCGACCCCGTGCATCTCGGGGCCGAGGCCGTCGGGCCCGGCGTGCACGATCTGCGGCTGGATCCTCGCGCCGTGCTCGTGCACCGCGTCGACGAGCCGCCGGTGTGCTGCGACGGCGTCGTCGGTGCCGAGGTGCAGGCCGCCGGGTGTCTCCGGGTGCAGCGGGTCGATGCCGGTCGCGCCGACGGTCACCAGGCCGACGCCGCCGGCCGCGCGTGCCGCGAAGTACGCCACGGTGCGATCGGAGGGCAGTCCCTCGGGCGTGCCGTACATCGTCTCCATCGGCGACATCACGAGCCGGTTGCGCAGCTCCATCGAGCCGATCCGGCCCGGACGCAGGAGGTGCTCGTACGCCGTCACGACCGGCCCTCTCCCGAGCTCTCGCCGAGGTAGGCCGCGATCGAGCGGGTCAGCCCGTGACGGGCCAGGTCGAGGTCGGAGTACGTCGAGAGGTGCGCCTCGGAGTTGAGGCCGCGCATCGCGCCCGGCAGCAGCGCCGCGACCTCGCGCACCCGCTCCGGGTCGAGGTCGAGGTCGGCGAACGCCGCCTGACAGGTCGCGACCCAGCTCACCTGCCACGACGCGAGCGCCTCCGCCGTGCGCGGGAACTTCTGCTCGAGCTCGGCCCGCTCGCGCGGCAGCGCCATCCGGAGCGTGTCGATCGCCCGGGCGTCGGGACTGTCCAGCCCTCGCCACAGCGCGGAGATGATCTGGCCGACGCGAGCCTCGACCGCGTCGTCGGCACTGCCCGGGAAGGACAGCGGCCCGCCCCGGCGCTCCTCGAGGTGGTCGAGCACGGCGGCCCAGAGGCCGTCGACGTCGCCGAACTGGTACTTCACCGCACCCCAGGTGGCGCCGGCCCGCTTGGCCACGTGGTTGGCGGAGACGGCGTCGGGATCGCCCGACGACAGGCACTCCAGGGCGGCGGCGAGCATTCGCGCCCGGGTCGCGTCGCCACGCCGGTTGCGGCGGTGCTGGTCGGCGCCCGCTGTCATCTGAGCGGCACCAGGACGTCGTCGTGGAACCGGTGCAGGCCCTCGAGCTTCTGCTCCAGGCTGGCCCTGCGGCCGAAGTAGTACATCCAGGGCACGGTCATCACCTCGGTGACACCGGCCTCCCCGGCGCGGGCGAAGTCCTCGGGCAGGATCGCGTCGCTCAGGGCCGGGATCACGTCGAACGGACCCCCGGCGCCGGCCTCCTCGCGCAGCGCCCGCAGTCTGCCGGCGGTCGCGACCGCCTCGTCCACGGTGCAGATGTCGCCGACCCAGCCGTCGTACCGCGCGGCTCGCCGCAACGCGACGTCGGACAGCCCGCCGACCAGGATCGGCACCGGCGCCGGCGGCTCGGGCCGCATCGCGAGCCGGGGCGTCGGGTAGTGCGCGCCGTCGTACGACGTCCAGCCGGGTGCCCAGAGCTCGCGCATCAGCTCCAACGCCTCGTCGGTGCGGGCGCCGCGGGTGCCGAAGTCCTGGCCGAGCAGGTCGAACTCCTCGCGGCACCAGCCCACGCCGACCCCGAGCGCGACCCGTCCGCCGGACAGGACCGAGGCGGTGCCGACCGACTTCGCCACCTGGTAGGGGCTGCGCAGGGCGGCGACGTAGATGGACGTGAAGAAGCGCAGCCGGGTGGTCTGCGCGGCGAGCGCGCCGGCCAGGACCCACGGGTCGGGCCACTCGCAGGTCGCGTCCCAGCGTCGGTCGCCGCTGTCCGTGTAGGGGTACGGCGTCGCGAGGGTCTCCAGGTCGACGACGTGGTCGGCGATCGTGAGGCTGTCGTAGCCGAGCTGGTCGGCGGCCACGGCGATGGGGGCGATCTCCTCGATGGGCAGGAAGGCAGAGACCACCGCGAAGCGCATGCCGTGATGCTAGTTTCATCGAGCCCTCTGTGAAAAGTAGGGCTCTGTGAAAAGTGGGCTGGGTGAAAGGTGTGGAGGAGAAGCGAGGGACAAGATCCGTGTCCTCCAGGTGGCCACGGCAATGTCGGGTCGGAGATGGTCCGACGGCTGCAGCGGCATCCGGATCTCGAGCTGGGCACCCGGGTCTTCGGCATCGAGCTCGACTCCGTCGACAATCACCCCAGACGGACGCGAGCACTTGGTCGAGGGGCCCACGTGGGCCCCTCGACCAAGCGTGGGAACTGTGACGGCTCGACGTGGCCCGGCCAGCTCGAGAGGACGATCCCAGTCAGCTCCCAGTCGACCTCAAGAGCGGTGGCGCACGGTAGGTGCTGTCGGAGTTCCCCCGGCACACCGATCCGGGCCCGCCACCTCCGGGCCCGACCAGTCAGGAGAAGCACCATGATCGACACCACCCTCGTCCCCTTCGCCTACGGCTTCCTCGTGATCGCCGCCATCGCCTTCGCGGTCGCCGTCACCGGCATCGCCGTCGCCCTGCGCGACCTCCGCGGCGCCGCGGCCACCCCGGTCCTGGTGACCGTCTCCGGCCCGCCCGAGCGCTACGGCCGCGCTGCGTGACCGGCGACGCGTTAGGCCGCGAAGTCGGCCCCTGAGAGCCCTTCGCCTGCCAGGAGCGGGGAGGGGTTCTTGCGCGTCCGGACAACTTTCACCCCTTTGGGTGGTGAGTTCGAGTGGCTGCGGGTCCCCTGTCGTCGGAAGGATCGTCCCCATGCCCGGGAGCCCAGTCCGGCTGGCGATCGCCAGCGCCGACGAGGCCGTCGCGCAGGGTCTGCGCCGGATGCTCGCCGAGCAGTCCCACCGGGTGGTCGTGGTGGACGACGGGTGCGACGCGGTCGACGTGGTGCTGCACGACGGCGACGATCGCGAGCACGAGGTGGTGCTGCGCGCGAACGGCGCCGCGGCCCGGGTGCCGCTGCGGATCGGGGTCGAGCAGATCGTGGCGATGGTCGAGGCAGCGGCACGCCCCTCGACCGCGAGCGCCGATCTCGTCGGGCTCACCGGTCGCGAGATGGAGGTGCTGGGGTTGATCGCCGAGGGCCTCACCAACCAGGAGATCGCCGACCGGGTCTACGTCAGCATCAACTCGGTGAAGACCTACATCCGCGCGGCCTATCGCAAGATCGGGGTCAACAGCCGCAGCCAGGCAGCGGTGTGGTGTCTCCAGCACGGGATCGTCCGGCGCCCGCAGTAGGGACGATCAGCTTCGGTCGGTGTGCACCGTGACCATCCGGTAGTCCTTCTCCGGCCCGGCGGCGTCCCAGGTCACCGTCCAGGACTCGACCGGGGAGCCCTCGAGCTCGATCAGGCCGCGGTAGTGGTCCGGAGCGCACGGGTGCTCGACCTGCTCGCCGGTCGCCCAGGGGTGGAACGGGCGGCCGTCCTCGAAGCGCACGAACCAGCCGTCGTCCTCGAGCACGACGTACAGCGTCCGCGAGACCGGTACGGCGTGACCGGGCCAGCTCATCGTGCCCGCCTCGGCCCAGCGCACCCGGCCGGGCGACACCTCGGTCAGCTCGGCGGTGCCGACCACCTCGCGCCTGTCGCCGGCCCGGTGGTCGTAGACGACCCGGGTGAGCTCCCAGGTGCCGAGCAGGTCGACCGGCGTCACGAGGATCAGCGCAGCGACATCGAGCCCGACAGCGCGGGCTTCCAGGGCAGCTCGGCGTCGGCGGCGACGCGGCGGTCGATCGCGGCGGCGACGTCCTCGGGCCAGTCCGACGTCCGCCGGCTGTCCATGTCGATGTGGAGGAAGATCTCCTCCATCACGTAGCTGAGCTTCTGGTGCGTGTCGTCGAGGAGGTAGGCGACCACGTGCGCGGCCCGCGCGGAGCGGCCGACGACCCGGACCCGCACCGAGATCTTGTCGCCGGTGCGCAGCTCGGAGAGGTAGGTCATGTGGTGCTCGGCGGTGAACACGCCCTGACCGGCCACGGTCGGCCAGTTCTGCGGGATGCCCACGTCGAGCAGCGACTCGTCGAGACCCTCGCTCGCGATGCCGACGTAGTGCCGGATGTTGAGGTGCCCGTTGATGTCCTCGAAGGCGGTCGGCACGGCCCGGGTGGCGTAGGCGGGCAGGGCGGCGAGCTCGTCGTACGACGGATGCGCGGTGGTCACACCTGGGACGGTACTGGCTGCGGGGGCCGGTCTCGACAGCGGCCCACGACAGCGGCCCAACGACACGGGCGCGCCCTCCGGGGCTGGAGGGGCTCGCGGGACTAGCGTAGTGACCTCGATCGACCGAGCCGGAGGGGAAGCCGCGTGGTCAACCGGGTCCGTCTCGGGCGCCGTGACGACGGTCGGCGACGCCTGACGTGGGCCGGGCCGCCGCCGTTGCTGCTGCTGGTGACCGTCCTCGGGCTCGTGATCGCCCCCGCCGTCGCCGACGACCCACCGACCGCGAAGCCGGCCGCAGCCTCACTCTCCGTGTCCTCGCGGACCGGTGTCGCAGCAACGCCGCGCTCGGTCGAGCCCCGGATCGTGCGTCAGGTCGAGCTCCTCAGCCGAGGTGGTCGGACCGGTGGCACGGTCGCACCGGTGCGGCCCGCGATCGACGTCGTCGGTGTCGCGAGCCTGAACGTGCTCCAGACCCAGCCGGTGAGCTCGGCGACCGCCGACGCCCTCCGCCTGACCGGGCGGTCCGACGTGGACGTCGTCGGCTGGCAGGAGGCGCAGAAGATCGGCGGCGCGTTGCACGACCTCCCCGGTTGGACGACGGCGACGTTCCCCGAGAACGGCGGGTTCTCCGAGCTGGCCGTGTCGTGGCGCACGAAGAAGTTCAAGTTCGTCGCGGCCCGGGTCCAGGACGCGATCGCGGGTGTCGGTGCTCGGGCGGGGCGCTACCCCTTCGGCAGTCGGCAGATCGCGGTCGTCACCCTGGAGCACCGCGCGAGCGGACGTCGGCTCACAGTGCTCGACGCCCACCTACCGCCGGTGATCGAGGATCTCGACCGGCCGGGGCGCTGGACCGCCACCCAGAACGCCGAGCAGGCCCGCAAGCAGCTGCGCGACCTCGTCCAGGCCTGGCGATCCGTCGGCACCCGCTGGGTCGTCGGCACCGGTGACTTCAACTTCGGCGTCCGCGCGGATCTCAAGCACCGCAGCCCCGGCGGACCGGTGCGGACCCTGGGCAAGGTCGCCCGCTCGACGTACCAGGTGGTCGGCACGGACGTCCGACCGACGTACCGCTCTCTCGATCGCAGCATCGACTACGTGTGGGTGGACCGGGACAACCTGCGCAGCGACCGGATCGATGTGCTCGGGCAGCGCGTGCTGACGGGCTACAACAGCGACCACCGGCCGCTGCTCGCCGAGCTCCGCTTCTCCTAGGTCACCTTCTCCTAGGTCACCGTCAGCGGTTCGCCCGGCGTCGCCAGCACGGGGCGTACGCCGGGAGCCAGGTCCGTCATCGCGGTGACGAACCGGTCGCCGGGGGTGACGAAGAGCCGCTGGTGGTTGGCCCGCGCCAGGCGGCGCAGCCCGAGTGGCCAGAACGTGCCCCAGTGCACCGGTACGGCGACTTCGGCGCCGACCCGGCGGACCGCCTCCGCGCCGGCGACGGGGTCCATGTGGCCGTCCTCGAGCGTGGGACCCCAGCCGCCCACGGGGATCAGCGCGAGGTCGACCCGGCCGACGTCGTACATGTCCTCGCGCAGCTCGGTGTCGCCCGGGAACCAGAAGGACCGGTCGGCCCGGTCCACCCGGAAGCCCAGCGGCGGGCCGGCGACCTTGGTGTGCGGACCGCGTCCGCCGTCGTGCGTCGCGGCGAGCACCCGGACCGTCGTACCGCCGACCTCGACGACGTCGCCCGGCTCGACCGGCCGCACCCGGTCGGCCCCCAGGTCGCGGAGCAGCGTCTCGCCACCGCGCGGCACCAGGATCGGGACGTCGCGCGCGAAGCGCCTCAGTGACGGCAGGTGCAGGTGGTCGTAGTGCAGGTGCGAGATCAGGACGACGTCGGCGTCGGTCGCCTCGGCCGTCGGGGGTGCCGTGTAGCGGTGCAGGTGGAAGAGCTGGTCACTCAGCAGCGGGTCGACCGCGACCCGCGCGCCGTCGATCGCGACCGTGGCGCAGGCGTGCCCCCACCAGGTGAGGCTGAGGTCACTCGTCATGCGACCGATCGTGTCTGGGCGCGGTGGAAGGCCCAGCTGACCAGGGGCGCCAGCAGCGTGACGGCCTCGTGACCGGGTGTGGTCAGCGTGTACTCGACGTGCGGGGGTACGACGGGGCGGGCCGTGCGCAGCACCAGTCCGTCGGCCTCGAGCGTCTGCAGGGTCTGGATGAGCATCTTCTCGCTGACCCCGTCGATCTCGCGCTTGAGCTCGCTCCAGCGCATGGTGCGCCCGTCGAGGGCGAGCAGGACCAGGACGCCCCACTTGCTGGTGACGTGCTCGACCAGGGTCCGCGTGTCGGGGCAGGCGGTGTCGAACTGGAGGTCGCTGACGGCGCTCATGTCCCCAGCCTACTCACCTTGAGGTTGGTACCCCACTTTGAAGTGGGTACTGCCGATCGGGAAGGTGCGTCCGGTGTGCGTCGTTCGGACAGGTGAAGCAACCGCAACCACCTGGAGGAATGTCATGTCGATCGTCGTCACCGGAGCCACTGGCCACCTGGGCCGCTTGACCGTGGAGGCGCTGCTGAAGCGCGGGGTCGACCCCGCCGAGGTCGTGGCCACGGGGCGGTCCGTCGAGAGGCTGGCGGACCTGGCCGAGCGCGGAGTCCGCGTCGAGCGGCTCGACTTCGACGACGTACCCGACTCCGTCCCGTGGCTGGGTGCGGGCGACGTCGTCCTGCTCGTCTCCGGCAGCGAGGTCGGCAAGCGGGTGCCGCAGCACACCGCTGTGGTCGAGCTCGCCCGGCGCGCCGGCGTCGGCCGGATCGTCTACACGAGCGCGCCGGCCGCCGACGACACCGCGCTCGTGCTCGCTCCCGAGCACGCCGCGACCGAGCGCGTGATCCGGGCGAGCGGCCTGCCGTTCACCTTCCTGCGCAACGGCTGGTACGACGAGAACTACCTGGCGGCGTTCGACCAGGCGAAGGCCACCGGCGCCGTCGTGGGCAACGCCGGCGACGGCCGGGTCGCGAGCGCGCCGCGCGCCGACTACGCAGAGGCGGCCGCCGTGGTGCTGAGCACCGACGGTCACGACGATGCTGTCTACGAGCTCTCCGGCGACGTCGCGTGGACGTTCGACGACCTGGCGGCGACTTTCGGTGAGGTGCTCGGCCGCGAGGTCACCTATCAGCGCCTGACCCCCGACGAGCACCGTCAGCTGCTGCTCGGCGCGGGTCTCGACGAGGGCACGGCCAGCTTCGTCGTCGCGCTCGACCAGAACATCGCCGAAGGTCTTGTCGGCGTCACCACCGGCGAGCTCGCCAAGCTGCTGGGCCGCCCGACCGTCCCGCTCGCGGAGACTGTCCGCTCCTGGGTCTGAGAGTTTCATCGGTCAGCCGATGAGACGCTGCGGCTCAGCAGCCCGACCACCACGGTGCCGTCGACGTCGTCATCGCGTACGACGTCGACGGCCAGCCCGGCGACGGTCATCAACGCCGCGGTCAGCGGCGCCTGGGCGAGGCTGGTCTCGATCAGCAGCCGCCCGCCCGGCATCAGCCACCCGCCTGCCCCCGCGATGACGCCGCGCTGGACGTCCAGGCCGTCCGACCCACCGTCGAGGGCGACCCGGTGCTCGTGGTCCCGGGCCTCCGGCGGCATCAGCGCGATCTCGCCGGTCGGCACGTACGGCGCGTTCACGACCAGCACCGTGACCCGGCCGCGCAGGTCGTCGGGCAGCGCCGCGTAGAGGTCGCCCTCGAAGACCCGTCCGGGCGGCAGGTTGCGGCGCGCGCAGCTCACGGCGTCCGGGTCGACGTCCGCGGCGTACACCTCGAGGCCGGGGACGACGGCCAGCAGCGCCGCGCCGAGGGCGCCGGTGCCACAGCACAGGTCGACGGCGACGTCGCCAGCGGACAGGCCGGCCGCGGCGGCGCGAACCAATGCCGACGACCGCTGCCGCGGCACGAAGACGCCCGGCGCGACCGCGACCCGGATGCCGCAGAAGTCGGCGTACCCGACGACCAGCTCCAACGGCTCGCCCGCGACCCGGCGTGCGGTCAGCGCGGCCAGCTCCGCACGGTCTGTCGCCGCCTCGGTCAGCACCCGGGCCTCGTCTTCGGCGAAGACGCTGCCGGCGGCGCGGAGGGTGGCGACCAGCGCGTCGTACGGCATGGTCGATGATGCTCCCATGCCGAGCGTCTCCACCCAGATCACCTTCATCGTGGTCGGGTACGCCGCGCTGGTGGCGGTGCTCGCCCTCGTCGTCGCGCTGCGCCACGGTGAGCGGCCCGGATGGCTCGACCAGCTGGCGTGGATGCTCGAAGCCCTGCTCGTCGTACGCGCCCTCGCCGGCCTCGGCGCGCTCGGCGGCGACGGCCCGCCGTCGACGTCGACGTACGTCGGCTACCTGCTCGCGTCGGTCTGCGTGCTCCCGATCGCGATGCAGTCGATCAAGGACGACCGGGCAGTCTGGTCTTCGGCGGTGATCGCGGTCGCGGCGGTCGCGGTCGGCGTGGTCGCCGTACGCCTCGAGATGACGGCCTCGTGACCACTGCGTCGCATGAGCCCGGCCCGCGCAGCGGGCCGCACAAGGTGCTGCTCGCCGTCTACGCGCTCTTCGCTCTCGCCGCCGGCGCACGGGCGCTGGTCCAGCTGGCGACGCAGTACGACGAGGCGCCGGTCGCCTACTGGCTCTCGCTCGCCGCCGCCGTCACCTACGCCCTCGGCTGGTACGCGATCCGGCAGGCGTCGGTCGGTCACACCGGCTTCGCCAGCGTCATGCTCTGGGTCGAGCTCGCCGGGGTGCTCACCGTCGGCACGCTCAGCCTGGTCGAGTCGGACTGGTTCCCGGACGCCTCGGTGTGGTCCGACTACGGCATCGGCTACGGCTTCGTGCCGGCGGCGCTGCCGATCGCGGGGCTGCTGTGGCTGCGCCAGCAGAAGCGGCTCCCAGTCGGTTCCCAGTCGCGCGACGACTGACTCCAGTCCGACCCCAGTCGGTGCCAAGAGCCCGACGACATGGTGCTCCCATGAACACGCTGATCGCCCTCGCAGTCCCGCTCGCGATTCTGGTCGCCTACCTGGCGACCATGCCCTCGTCCCAGGCCCGTGAGGCCGAGAGCAGGGCGCGCCGCGTCTCCCGCTGCCCGGCGCTCGCCAACCTCGGCGACGTGCAGCGGCGCCTCGACGCGGAGCTGCCGGACCGTCAGGTCGACTTCGTCCTGGCCCGCATCGCCCAGCACGGCATCGACGCCCGGACCCTGTGGGCGTGGCTGGACCGGTTCGGGGCCGACCCGCTCGTGCTGGCCCTGGCATCCGGCCACGGCTACGCCGGCGTGCTGCGGATCCTGCGCGACCAGACGTCGTACGACGAGCACGAGGCGCGGCTGCTGGCTCGGCTCAGCACCCCCGAGCTGTTCGAGGTCGCGGCCTGAGTCAGCCGGAACTCCGTCATCAGGGTGGAACGTGTTCTAGATTGCTGTCGTGTCTCCCGACGTCTTCGCACCCGCCCGGCTCGGCCCGGTCAAGCTCCGCAATCGGACGGTGAAGGCGGCGACCTTCGAAGGCCGCGCGCCGCACGGCCAGGTGACCGACTCCCTGATCGACTACCACCTGGCCGTGGCGCGCGGCGGCGTCGGACTCACCACGGTCGCCTACCTCGCCGTCGCCTCGGAGGGCCGGACCCACCGCGAGCAGATCGTGGTCGGGCCGGAAACTCGCGACGGGCTGGCCCGGATGGCCGCCACGATCCACGAGACCGGGGCGGCGATCGCCGGCCAGGTCGGGCATGCGGGCCCGGTCGCCAACGGCCGCTCCAACGGCGTCAAGGCGATCAGCGCCTCGCGGATGCCCAGCCCGCTCTCGATGCAGATGATCCGCTCGGCCACCGAGGCCGACCTGGCCCGCGTCACCAGGGCGTATGTCGCCACCGCCCGCACCCTCGTCGATGCCGGCTTCGACGTGCTCGAGCTGCACATGGCGCACAGCTACCTGATCTCGTCGTTCCTGGCGCCCGGCCTCAACCGCCGCAAGGACGGGTACGGCGGGTCGCTGGAGAACCGCGCCAAGCTCGGCCGCCAGGTGGCGCGCGCGGTCCGCGACGAGGTCGGTGACTCGGTCGCGGTCACAGCGAAGATCTCGCTGTCCGACGGATTCAAGGGCGGGGTGACGACCGACGCGGGGCTCGAGTACGCCCAGCTCCTGGAGTCGGACGGCACCCTCGACGCCCTCCAGCTCAGCGGCGGCTCGTCACTGATGAACCCGATGTACCTCTTCCGCGGGGAGGCCCCCTTGAAGGAGTTCGCCGCGACGATGCCCCTCGTCGTACGCCTCGGGATGAAGACGCCCGTGGGCAAGGGCTTCCTGAAGTCCTACCCCTTCGAGGAGGCGTACTTCCGGGACAAGGCGCTGCGCTTCCGGTCGGCGCTCACGATGCCGCTGATGCTGCTCGGTGGGATCAACCGGGCCGACACCATGGAGCGGGCCATGGCCGACGGCTTCGACTTCGTCGCCATGGGTCGCGCGCTGCTCCGCGAGCCCGACCTGGTCAACCAACTCGCCGCCGGCCGCGCCACGGAGGGCGTCTGCATCCACTGCAACCGGTGCATGCCGACGATCTACACGGGGACGCGGTGTCCGGTGATCACGGAGACGGCGGGATTCCCCGGCTGACCGGGGAAAGCCGCCGACACGCCGTTGCCGCAACAGCGTGTCGGCAGGTTTCGGCTGACAGCCCCAGCCTCCGACCCTTCCCAACTAACTAGAACGTGTTCTAGGTTGACCCGCATGGGAGAGCCACTGAAGGTCGTTGTCTGGTCCACGGGCACCATCGGCCGCCACGCGATTGCCGGGATCGACGCGCACCCGGCGCTGGAGCTGGCCGGGGTGTGGGTGTCCAACCCCGCCAAGGACGGCAAGGACGTCGGGGAGCTGGCCGAGCTCGGCCGCGAGCTGGGCATCCTGGCCACGACGGACCGCGACGCGCTGGTCGCGCTGAAGCCCGACTGCATCGTGCACACCGCGATGGCCGACGACCGGGTCTTCGAGTGCATCCAGGACCTGTTCGGCTTCATCGAGGCCGGCATCAACGTGACCTCCAGCGGGCCGGTGCTGCTGCAGTGGCCGGAGAAGATCCTGCCGCCCGAGATGCTCGAGCGGCTGGCCGAGGCCGGACGGCGTACGGGCGCGAGCCTGCACGTCAACGGCATCGACCCGGGCTTCGCCAACGACGTGCTGCCGCTCGCGCTGACCAGCCTGAGCCAGCGGATCGACGAGGTGCGGGTGATGGAGATCGCCGACTACTCGACGTACTACCAGCCCGTCGTCATGGGCGACATGTTCGGCTTCGGCCGGCCGATGGACTACAAGCCGTTCCTCTGGGAGCCCGGCATCCTGACCATGGCCTGGGGGAGCGTCGTGCGCCAGATCGCGGCCGGGCTCGACATCGTGCTGGACGAGCCGCTGACCGAGTACGTCGACCAGCGGCCGGCCGACTTCGACACCGACTCGGTCTCCGGCGACGTGAAGGCCGGCACGCGGGGCGCGGTCCGATTCGAGCTCAGGGGCCAGGTCGACGGTGTCGACCGGGTCGTCCTCGAGCACGTCACCCGCACCCATCCCGACCAGGTGCCCGAATGGCCCCAGCCCGCCGAGGGCGGCGGTGGCTACCGGGTGGTGATCACCGGGGAGCCGTTCATGCAGTGCGACCTGACCCACCACGGCGAGCACGGCGACCACAACGTCTCCGGCATGATCACGACCGCCCAGCGGATCGTGAACGCCGTCCCCGCCGTCGTTGCCGCACCCGGCGGTCTGGTGACCGCCCTCGACCTCCCGCTCATCACGGGCCGCGGGCTGGTGAGCACCACGTGAGCATCATCGACCGCTTCTCGATCACCGACCAGGTCGCCATCGTCACCGGCGCGGGCCGCGGGCTCGGCGCCGCAACCGCCGTCGCGCTGGCCGAGGCCGGCGCCGACGTGCTCATCTCCGCCCGCACCGCCGAGCAGCTGGAGGTGGTCGCGGAGCGGGTCCGTGCCACGGGCCGACGCTGCGTCGTGGTCCCCGCCGACCTCAGCGACCTCGACGCGGTCGCCGGCCTGGCGCAGGCGGCGTACGACGAGCTCGGGCGGCTCGACACGGTCGTCAACAACGTCGGCGGCACGTTCCCGCGGGAGTTCATGCAGACCAGCAACCGCTTCCTCAACGAGGCCTTCAGCTTCAACGTGACCACCGCGCACGCGCTCACCAAAGCCGCCGTACCGCTGATGCTGCGCGACGACGACGGCACGCAGAAGAGCGTCGTCACCATCAGCTCGATGATGGGGCGTACGGCGGACCGCGGGTTCATCGCCTACGGCACGGCCAAGGCCGCCCTCGCGCACTGGACCAAGATGGCTGCCCAGGACTTGTCGCCGCGCATCCGCGTCAACGGCATCTACGTCGGCTCGATCCTCACCAGCGCGCTCGAGTTCGTCGCGGGCCAGCCCGAGCTCATGGGGCAGCTCGAGGGCAAGACCCCGCTCGGCAGGGTCGGCGAGCCCGAGGACATCGCCGCGGGGGTCCTCTACCTCTCCTCGAAGGCGGGGCAGTACGTCACCGGCAAGCTGCTCGAGATCGACGGCGGGATCCAGCAACCCACCCTCGACCTCGGGTTCGCCGACGTCTCCCCGTAAGGTCCGATCCGTGACGACCTCCAACACCCCCACCGCCGTCGCCGTCTCGCCCGACTCCGGCGAGCACTGGAGCAAGGAGGGCGCCTGGAAGGTGACCGAGGGGATCCACCGGATCCCGCTGCCACTGCCGCTCGACGGGCTCAAGGCCATCAACGTCTACGTCATCGAGACCGACGACGGGCTCACCCTGATCGACGGCGGCTGGTCGATCGAGGTCGCGCGCGACCTGCTCGAGAAGTGCCTCCGCGACGTCGGCTACGGGTTCGGCGACATCAAGCGCTTCCTGGTCACGCACGTCCACCGCGACCACTTCACCCTCGCCACGGTCCTCGGCCACGAGTACGGCGCGGACGTGTCGCTCGGGCTCGGCGAGAAGCCGGCTCTCGAGCTGCTCAACGACCCGGACCTCGACCAGAACCCGTTCATCGACGTGCTCCGCACGGCCGGCGCCCACGAGCTGGCCGAGCTCTGGGCGGTCGGCGACGGCGAGGGGCCGGACCCGTCGATGTGGCTCTTCCCGGACACCTGGCTCGACGGCGACCACCAGATCGCGGTCGGTGCCCGCACCATCGACGCCGTACACACCCCGGGGCACACGCCGGGGCACTACGTGTACGCCGACCGGGCCGCCGGGCTGCTCTTCGCCGGCGACCACGTGCTGCCCACGATCACCCCGTCGATCGGCTTCACCGTCCCACCGACGCCGGACCCGCTCGGCGACTTCATGGCGTCGCTGACGAAGGTCCGCTCGCTCCCGGACCTCACGATCCTGCCGGCGCACGGCCCGGTGGCGCCGTCGTCGCACCAGCGCGTCGACGAGCTGCTGGCCTTCCACGACCGCCGGCTCGACCTCAGTCTCGCCGCGCTCGCCGACGGACCGGCCACCGGCTTCACCGTCGCCCACCAGCTCGGCTGGACCCGCCACGAGCGTGCGTACGACGAGCTCGACGAGTTCAGCCAGGGCATGGCGGCGATGGAGACGAAGGCGCACCTCGAGCTGCTGGTCGCGCAGGGCCGGGCGACCTGTGAGGACACTCCCGAGGGCGTGCAGTTCACGGCAACCTCCTGATTCTCGTCCGTACCGGGTGAGGCCGATCCGGACATCCGGGTCCACGCTGAGCGTGGACGGACGTGTCAGGAGGCGTGAATGGGTGCGTCGACCGAGCTGGAGCCGATCCCGGGACCTGACCGTCCTACGGCGGTCGACCTCACCATCGGGTTGGCGCTGTCGGCGGTCGGCCTCGCGGCCGGTGTCGGCCGCCGGGTGGTGGGGGTAGCCAGGCCGGTCGCTGCACCGCTGACCGGACTCGTGCTGCGACCCCCGGTCGTCGCCGAGCGCTACCAGCCAGGGACCTGGGTGGTCGTGGCCGGACATCGCGGCGCGGCTCGCCGCGAGCGTCTGGTCGTCGAGGTGACCACCATGCTCGACCTGCTGGTGCCGGCCATCGCCGACGCCTTGCTGCGGCGGCTGGACCTGACCGACGTCGTACGCCGCTACGTGGACCTCGACGACCTGGTCGCCTCCGTCGATCTCGACAAGGCGGTCCGCCGGGTGGACATCGACGCCGTCATCGGCCGGTTGGACCTGGACCGCATCGTCCGGGAGCGGGTCGACCTGGACGGCATCGTGGCGACGGTGGACCTCGACGCGGTCGCGGCGCGGATCGACATCGACGCCGTGATCAGCCGGATCGACCTGGTCGGCCTCGCCGAGGACGTCATCGCCGAGGTCGACCTGCCCGAGATCATCCGGGAGTCCACCGGGTCGATGGCGTCCGAGACGGTGCGCGGCGTCCGGATGCAGGGCATCTCCGCCGACGAGGCCGTGGGCCGCGCGGTGGACCGGTTCCGGCTGCGGCGCCACCGCGAGGTGCCGCCCGTCCCACCCGAGGCTCCGCCCCAGAGGGGGAACGAGCCATGACCGACCACGACCTCAGCCACATCCCGCGCGAGGCTCGCGCCTTCCAGGGCCGTCCGGCCGGCATCGTCAGCAGGCTGATCGCCAACACCGTCGACGCCGCCGTCGTCGGCGGCATCCTGCTCGCGTCCTACCTCGGGGTCAACGGACTGCTGTTCTTCCTCGACCCGCGGAGCTTCCACTTCCGCGAGCCGATCCCGCTGCTCACGCTGACGTCGGCGTTCGTGGTCGCCGGGCTCTACCTCGGCATCTCGTGGGCGCTGGTCGCTCGCACCTATGGCTGCCACGTCATGGGGCTCCGCGTCGTCGGTCGCCGTGGCCACCGGCTCCGGGTCGTCGTGGCCCTGGCGCGCGCTGTGTTCTGCGTCGTCTTCCCGATCGGACTGTTCTGGTGTGTCATCAACCCAAGGTCGCGAAGCGTGCAGGACATCGTCCTGCGCACCGCAGTGGTCTACGACTGGATGCCGCACCCGACCCAGCCGGGCGCGACCGTCAGCGACTGAGCCGCATCGGCAGGTGCGGGATGTCGTCCTCGACGAACTCCGGGCCGTTGACCTCGAAGCCGAACGTCGCGTACCAACCCGCCAGCGGGGACTGCGCGTCCAGCACCACGTCGCGGCCCGTGGCGACGGCGAGCGCCCCTTTCATCACCAGGTCGGCGAGGCCGCGACCGCGGGCGCTCGGGTCCAGCACCACCCGGCCGATCCGCCAGCACTGCGGGTCGTCCAGCACCCGCGCGTAGCCGAGCAGCAGGTCGTCGTCGCGCAGCAGCACGTGACGGGTTCCGGGCTCGGAGTCCCGGCCGTCGAGGTCGGGGTAGGGGCAGGCCTGCTCGATGACGAAGACGTCCTGGCGCAGCTTCCAGACGGCGTACGCCGTCGGCCCGTCGAGTGCGGTGAACGGGCCGGCGGTGACGGTGATCAACGGAGGAACTCCAGGGTGCGGCGCCAGGCGTCATCGGCCTCCGGCACGAAGGGCAGCAAGGGGTAGACATGGATGAGATCAGCGACCTCGACGTAGGTGAGGTCCCACTCGGCCTCCGCTGCGCGGCGTTCGAGCAGGCGACAGCCGGGTGCCAGCGTGTCGCGGGTGCCGCAGAACATCAGCGCAGGCGGCAGTCCGCCGAGGTCGCCGAGGCCGGGGCTGACCTCGGGGCGGGCGAGATCGTCGGGCGCACCGGCCCACCAGGCGGCGTACGCCTGCAGCTTGCCGAGGAAGAGCCAGGGGTCCCGCGCGGAGAACTCGGCTGTCTCCGGCGTACTCGTCGTGAGGTCGACCCACGGTGAGTGCAGCAGCAGGTGGGACGGCTGCGGCCCACCTCGATCACGCAGGGTGAGGGCCAGCGCGAGCGCGTAGCCGCCGCCGGCCGAGTCCCCGGCGATCACCAGTCGGTCGGAGTCCTCGGCCCAGCGGGCTGCCAGGTCGGCGATGACCGGGTGGGAGTCGCGCCAGGTGTGCTCGGGGGCGAGCGGGTAGTCGGGCAGCACGACCCGGGCGCCGAGCTCGACGGCGAGGCGGGTGGCGTAGCGGACGTGGTTGGGGTCGACCCCGGACACGTAGCCCCCGCCGTGCAGATAGAGGAGTGTGTGGCGCGGGTCAGTGCCGCGCGGCGTGATCCCGTACGACGCGAACTCGCCGGACGCCCCTGTCAGCACCTCGGTCACGACGCAGAAGCGCTTCTCGAAGCCGCGCACCAGCCGCGTCGGCAGGGTGCGCGGCGTGGCGGCGTGGCGCTCCTCCAGGCGGGCCCGCTCGACGTCGGGGGACTCGAGCTCGCTCGCCTTGCGCAGCCGCGGGACGGCCCACGCGAGCAGCTGATGGCGTCGGCTCGGCATGTGCTCAGCGTAGGGATGTCACAGATCCAGGACGAGCGGTGTCTCCATGGCGACACACACAACCGAGGAGGAGACATGCCCAGCACGTTCCGGATCCCCAAGGCCCCGATCACCGGTCTCTACGGGAAGGTGATGTCGGCGTACGCCCGACGCGCCTACGGCCAGTTCCCCGACAACGCCTACGTCTACTTCCACCAGAGGCAGGTGCTCAAGGCGGTCGTCGGCTTCGAGAGCAAGGTGTCGAAGTGGGACGCTCTCGACCCGACGCTGAAGTCCTACGCGCAGCTCGCGAGCGCCGGCGTCATCGGCTGCAGCTGGTGCCTGGACTTCGGCTACTTCATGGCGCACAACGACGGCCTCGACCTTGCCAAGGTCCGCGAGGTGCCGCGCTGGCGCGAGTCCGACGCGTTCACACCGCTGGAGCGCGACGTCCTGGAGTACGCCGAGGCGATGAGCACCACGCCGCTGACCGTCACCGACGAGATGACCGCGCACCTGCTCGACCAGCTCAGCGCGCCGGCGGTCGTCGAGCTCACCCAGATGGTCGCGCTGGAGAACATGCGCTCGCGCTTCAACTCCGCGGCCGGCCTGCAGAGCCAGGGATATTCGGATGTGTGCGAGCTGCCGCTCGCCGTACCGTCGAACGCATGACGGCCTCTCGGAAGAGCACACCGGACGCCACGGACGTCTTCGTCGCCCACCGCAACCTGCTCTTCACGGTCGCCTACGAGATGCTCGGCACGGCCGCGGACGCCGAGGACGTGCTGCAGGAGACCTGGCTGCGCTGGGTGGACGTCGACCGGAGCCAGGTGCGCGACGACCGTGCCTACCTGGTGCGGATCAGCACCAGGCTCGCCCTGAACCGGATGCGCACCAACGCGCGTCGCCGCGAGTCGTACGTCGGGCCGTGGCTGCCCGAGCCGCTGCTGACCACGCCCGACGTGGCCGAGGACGTCGAGCTCGCCGACTCGGTCTCGGTGGCGATGCTCACCGTGCTCGAGACGCTGGCGCCGACCGAGCGGGCGGTCTTCGTGCTGCGCGAGGTCTTCGACTTCGAGTACGACGAGATCGCGGCAGCGGTCGAGAAGACGCCGGTCGCCGTACGCCAGATCGCCAGCAGGGCAAGGGCACACGTCGCCGAACGGCGTCCGCGCGCCGAGGCGACGCCGGGGGAGCGGGACCGGGTGCTGCAGCGGTTCATGGTCGCCGCGTCGACCGGTGACATCCAGAGCCTGCTCGACGTGCTCGCCCCCGACGTCGTCCTCGTCACAGATGGCGGTGGGGTCAAGAAGGCAGCCCTGCGGCCGATCCTCGGTGCGGACAAGGTGGTGCGTTTCCTGGCAGGGGTCTCCGAGGGGCCGGCCGAGGCGGACATCGTGGTCGTCAACGGTGCACCGGCGCTGCGGATCATCCTCGACGGCGAGCTCGACACGATCGCCACGTTCGCGGTCGAGGCCGGCCTGGTCACCGGCCTCTACGCCATCCGCAACCCCGCCAAGCTCGCGCGGCTGGACGCCGTGGTGTCGCTCACCCGGTGAGCCTCGAGACCACGACCGAGGACGACGTACTAGAGTCCACCTCACAGACAGGGGAGCACGCCACGCGTGCTGAGAGTGCGGACAAGCCGCAGACCCTACGAACCTGATCCGGTTAGTACCGGCGATAGGGAGTCACCAGTGAGACACCTGCGCATGCTCGCGCCCACCCTGGCCGTCGTCCTCGCGGCCTCCGCCTGCTCGGTGATCGGCGGCGACGACGATGCCGGCAAGGACACCTCCTCCGGGGCCGCCTCGAAGCGCGTCGTCCTGGTCACGCACGAGTCGTTCGTGCTGCCCGAGGAGCTGCAGAGGCAGTTCGAGAAGGACACCGGCTACGAGATCGAGACCCGCGCCTCCGGTGACGCGGGCGCGCTGACCAACAAGCTGGTGCTCACCAAGGAGAACCCGCTCGGCGACGTCGCCTTCGGTGTCGACAACACCTTCGCGTCGCGGGCGCTCGACGAGGGCGTGTTCGCGCCCTACGCCGCCAAGCTGCCGGAGGGCGCCGACGAGTTCCTGCTCGAGGGCGACGACGACCAGAGACTGTCGCCGGTCGACAACGCCAACGTCTGCGTGAACGTCGACGACACGTGGTTCGCCGACAAGGGAGTCACGCCGCCGAGGAGTCTCGACGATCTCGTGAAGCCGGCGTACAAGGACCTCTTCGTCACCTCCGGTGCCGCGACCAGCTCGCCGGGCATGGCCTTCCTGCTGGCCACGATCGCGAAGTACGGCGACGACTGGCCCGACTACTGGGCCGACCTCATGGACAACGGCGCGCTGCTGACCGACGGCTGGTCCGACGCCTACCAGGTCGACTTCACCCAGGGTGGCGGCAAGGGCGACCGGCCGATCGTGCTCTCCTACGACTCGTCACCGGCGTTCACCATCGCCGACGACGGGACGTCCACGACCAGCGCGCTGCTCGACACCTGCTTCCGCCAGGTGGAGTACGCCGGCGTGCTCGACGGCGCCGAGAACCCCGACGGCGCCAAGGCTCTGGTCGACTTCCTGCTGTCGCCCGAGGTGCAGGCAGCGCTGCCGGACAGCATGTACGTCTTCCCGGTCGACTCGTCGGTGCAGCTGCCGGCCGAGTGGGCGGAGTTCGCGAAGCAGCCGACCGACCCTTGGCAGGTCGACCCGGCCGACATCGCCGCCAACCGCGACGACTGGCTGCGCGAGTGGAGCGACATCACCTCGCGATGAAGCGCATCCTGGCGCTGGTCGGCCTGGCGGCGGTGCCGCTGGCCGTCCTCGGCGTCTTCTTCGTGCTGCCGGTCAGCGGGATGCTGGCGGAGGGGTTCTGGGTCGACGGCCGGTTCGACCCGGCCGCGGTCGCCGAGGTGCTCACCCGTCCGCGCACGTTGCGGGTCATCTGGTTCACGGCCTGGTCGGCGCTGGCGGGTACGACGGTGGCGGTGCTGCTCGGCGTACCCGCCGCGCACCTGCTGCACCGCCGCCGGTTCCGCGGGCGAGGAGTGCTGCGGGCGCTGCTGCTGGTGCCGTTCGTGCTGCCGACCGTCGTGGTCGGCGTTGCCTTCCGTGAGCTGATCGGAGAGGCCGGACCGCTCGGCTTCCTCGGCTTCGACGGATCCGCCGGCGCGATCATCGCGGGGCTGGCGTTCTTCAACGTCGCAGTCGTGATCCGTGCCGTCGGCGCCGCCTGGGAGTCACTCGACCCGCGACCCGCGGAGGCCGCCGCCGCACTGGGGGCCGGGCCGGCCCATGTCTTCCGGACCGTCACGCTGCCGGCGCTGCGGCCCGCGATCGTGTCGGCCGCGAGCGTGGTCTTCCTCTTCTGTGCCACCGCCTTCGGGGTCGTGCTGACCCTCGGTGGGCTGCGCTACTCCTCGGTCGAGACCGAGATCTACCTGCTGACCACCAACCTGCTCGACCTCCAGGCGGCGGCCGCGCTGTCGATCGTGCAGCTGCTGGCGATCACGGCTCTGCTGTTCGTCACCAGCCGCCTGCGCGCGGTGGCCGACCCGAGCCTGGCGCGTACGACGGCTCGCCCACCGCGAGTCTCCCGCGGGGACTGGCCGAGCCTGCTCGCGACGCTGCTGGTGATCGTGCTCGTCGGGCTGCCGATCGCGGCTCTGGTCGTCGGCTCGCTGCAGGTCGGCGACGGCTGGGGACTGGGCAACTACCGGGCGCTCACGACGGTCGGGTCTCGCGATGCGTTGCTGGTGCCGGCGACCGACGCCCTCGTCACCTCGCTGCGGACCGCGGTCGACGCGACCTGGATGTCGCTGTCTCTGGGGCTGCTGGTCGCGGTGATCGTCACACGGCGCTCGCACACCCGTGCCGAACGCCGGGTGCGCGGCCTGGTCGACGGCCTCTTCATGCTTCCGCTCGGCGTGTCCGCGGTGACGCTCGGCTTCGGCTTCCTGATCACGCTCGACGAGCCGCCCCTCGACCTGCGGGACTCGCTCCTCCTGGTGCCCATCGCCCAGGCGCTGGTGGCCCTCCCGCTCGTCGTACGCACCCTGGCGCCGGCGCTCGGCGGGGTCGACGACCGGCAGCGGCAGGCCGCGGCGTCGCTCGGCGCCGGACCGCTTCGAACGTTTGTGACAGTCGACCTGCCGATCATGTGGAAGCCCCTGCTGGCGGCCGCCGGATTCGCGTTCGCGGTGTCGCTGGGGGAGTTCGGCGCCACGTCGTTCCTCGCCCGGGACGAGACCCCGACCATGCCGATCGTGATCTTCCACCTCATCGGGCACCCCGGTGCGATGAACTACGGCATGGCCCTCGCCGCCTCTGTCGTGCTCGCCGCCACGACCGCCGTCGTGATGCTCGCGGTCGAGCGGCTGCGGGTGCCGTCACTAGGAGCCTTCTGATGCTGACCCTCGACGACGTCTCCGTCGCGTACGACGGCGTGCCGGCCGTCGTCGACGCCTCGCTGCGGCTCGAGGACGGCCACGTCCTCGCCGTGCTCGGACCCAGCGGATCGGGCAAGTCGACCCTGCTGCGGGCGATCGCCGGGCTCGAGCCGGTCGCGTCCGGCCGGATCTCCTGGGACGGCAGCGACCTCGACGGCGTACCCACCCACAAGCGCGGGTTCGCGCTGATGTTCCAGGACGGCCAGCTCTTCGGACACCTGACGGTTGCCCGCAACGTCGGCTACGCACTGCGCCTGCGGCGTACGCCCAACGCCGCCGCGCGGGTGCGCGAGCTGCTGGCGCTGGTCGGACTGGAGGGCTACGGCGACCGTCTGCCGGCGACGCTCTCGGGTGGCGAGCGGCAGCGGGTCGCGCTGGCCCGCTCGCTGGCGGTGCAGCCCCGGCTGCTGCTGCTCGACGAGCCGCTGTCGGCCCTCGACGCCGGCCTGCGCGAGCGGCTCGCCAACGACCTGCGCGACATCCTGCGCGAGGCCGGGACCACGGCGCTGATGGTCACGCACGACCAGGAGGAGGCGTTCACCGTCGCCGACCGGCTGGCCGTGATGCGCGGCGGTCGGATCGTGCAGCAGGGCGACATCGCCGCTGTCTGGCGGGCGCCGGCGGACGCGGCGACCGCCTTGTTCCTGGGCTACGCCCGGGTGCTGGAGGGCGCTGCCGGCGGCGTGCTCCTGCGGGCCGCCGGGCTCGCCGGCGCCGACGCCGCGGTCGCCGTACGCCGGTCTGCACTGGTCGTCGCGGACTCCGGGCCGCTCTCGGGGACGGTGCTCTCGGCCCGGGTCACGCCCGAGCAGATCCGGCTCGTGGTGGTCGTCGACGGCATCGGCGAGCTGGACGCGGTCGCCCGCCTGGACACGCACCCCGCCACCGGCGACCAGGTGTCGATGGTGGTTGACGCCTCACGGCTGGCCGTGACACCGACCCGTCATTGACTGGTCACACTCCCTACACTGACGGCGTGTATCGCCGTGCCTGGACCCTGCTCGTGGTCAACGCCGCCCTGATGCTCCTGTGGGCCGCAATCACGGCCTGGTCCGTCGGACGGCCGCTGATCGACCCCGAGGGCAGCTTCCTCGGGCCCGCGATGGTGCGGCTGCCGATCCTCTGCTTCGGCGCGCTCTTCCTCGACCTGGTGCCGCGCGCCATCTGGCTTTCCCGCGGCCGAGTCGGCCGGATGCCCGAGCTGATCCGGGACCGTTGGCGCACCCACTGGACCCGGGACCGGATCACGCTGGTGTTGCTCGGCATCGTCTGTTTCTACGTGATCTACGTCTGCTACCGGAACCTCAAGTCGTTCCTCCCGCTTGTCAGCGACCGGATGTACGACCGTGAGCTGCACACGCTGGACCGGATCCTGTTCTTCGACCACAACCCCGCCACCGTGTTCCACGACATCCTCGGCACCGACCTGGTGGCACACGTGCTGTCGAGCTTCTACCTGCTCTTCATCCCGATGGTCGCGATCATGGTCACCGTCTGGCTGGTCTGGTCGCGCAACCTCTCGTACGGCTGGTGGTTCGTGACGTCCCAGGGCATCGCGTGGACGCTTGGGACGATCTCGTACTACGCGTTGCCCACCATCGGTCCGGGCCTGGAGTACGACTGGCTGTACCGCGACCTCGCCCATACGGGTACCAGCGACCTGATCGCATCGCTCGTCAACGCCCGACACCACGTGCTGTGGAGCGACGGCCAGGCCCAGACCGTGGCCGGCTTCGCCAGCCTGCACACGGGAATCGGGCTGCTGTGGGCGCTGATGGTGCAGTTCACCGTGCAGAGCCGGATCATCCGGATCGCCTTCTGGATCAACTTCGGACTGATCGTCGTCGCCACCATCTACTTCGGGTGGCACTACATCGCCGACGACATCGCCGGTGTCGCCATCGCGCTGGTCTCCTTCTACCTCGGCGGCATCGCCAGCGGCCAGAAGTTCGATCGGCACGGGTTGTCCTCGCACCCGACGACCACCACCTCGCAGGTCCCGGTCGACCGCTGAGCTCGCAGTCGTGGGACTACCCCTCCGCGAACGAATTACAACCTTGTAGTTCGTCAAGCCGACACGCCGGTGACTGGTGAGAAAATTGAGGAAATTGTTCCCAAAGTGACGAAAGTTGTTTAGCGTGACTCGCGAGCCGCCCGTTCGGGGCGGTCGGACGAGGGGGCAGAACGGTGCGAGCGCGGGGTACGGCGGCGACCACGGTGCTCGCACTCCTGGTGACCGGTCTGGTCACGGGGATGGCCGTCGCAGACGACGACGCCGTGCCGAGCAAGGCCGACGTGCGGGATGCACGTACGGCGGTGCGCGCCCAACTAGACGACGTCGCCGGTGTCCGCGCCCGGCTGGTCGTGGCCAACCAGCGACTCGAGGCGTCGGGGGTCGCGGCGGCCCAGGCAGCGGAGGCGTTCAACGGGGCGCGGTGGCGCGCCGACCAGGCTCGCGACACCGCCGTCCAGGCCCAGGCAGGCGCCGTCTCGGCGCAGAAGGACGTCGAACGCCAGCGTGACGCCTACACCGACTCCGTCGTCACGTCGTACGAGCTCGCCCCGGGTCTGACGGCCCTGTCGGCGGTCGTCCACTCCGACGGGATCGACATGGTCCTGCAGCGCTCGGCGACCATGGAGAACGCCGCGGACGCGCTCGACGGCAACTACGACGAGTTCCGCGCGGCGGCCGTGGTGGCCGACGTCGCCCGCGACCGGGCCGCGCGGGCGCAGGCCGACGCGGAGCGGGCGGAGCAGGACGCGCTCGACGCCAAGCAGGACGCCCAGCGGGCCGCCGACGCCGCGGCCGCCGACGCCCAGAGCATCGCCGCCGAGAAGGCGGACCTGATCGCCCGGCTCGCCGACCTCGAGCACGTCAGCGTCAAGCTGGCCGAGCGTCGCCAGTCGGCGCTCGAGGTGCGCGCAGCCCGCGTGGCACGGGTGGCGGCCGCCGCTGCCGCCGCCGAGGAGCAGCCGACGGCCGCTCCAGAGCCCACCGAGCCGGCGGCCGAGACGCCGACCCCGGAGCCGACCGAGACGCAGACTCCGAAGGCGGAGCCCACCGAGACCCCCACCCCGACGCACACCGCCGAGCCGACGACCCCGCCCGCGCCTCCCGCGACCCCGCCGGCACCCAAGACGGGCGCCCAGGCGGCGATCGCGTTCGCGCGCGCCCAGATCGGCGAGCCCTACCGCTGGGGCGCGTCCGGCCCGAGCTCCTGGGACTGCTCCGGCCTGACGGCCGGTGCCTGGCAGGCGGGCGGCTCCTCGCTCCCGCACTACTCCGTCGCGCAGTACGAGCAGTCGACGCCGATCTCCGCCGGCGAGCTCCAGCCGGGGGACCTCGTCTTCTGGGGCTCCAGCAACGACCCGGGCTCGATCTACCACGTCGCGCTCTACGTCGGGGACGGCAAGATCATCCACGCCCCGCGCACCGGGCGGCCGGTCGTCGAGGAGTCGATGTACTACTGGATCACTCCCAACTTCTACGCCCGGCCCTGATCGGCTGCTGAGAGGTCCAGATCGCCGCTTGAAGGCAACCACCGGTGGGTAATCCTCGGGGCATGGCCACCGACACCGCCGTACCTGCCGGCGCGCCCCGTTACGTCCAGCCCGACGTCGACGTCCCCGCCCTGACCGCGCTGCTCGACGGCAGGTTCGCCGAGATCCGGCACCTGGTGCGCACCAACCTCGCGGCGTACGCCTCCGTCCTCGACGAGGCCGACGAGCTCGGCATGGACGACTTCCGCGAACGTGTCCGCGACATCGTGGTCGAGATGGCGGCGACCGGGCAGACCGGGATGGGCTTCCCGGAGGAGTACGGCGGTGGGGGCGACATCGGCGC
Source organism: Nocardioides endophyticus (assembly GCF_039543845.1). Lineage (NCBI taxonomy): Bacteria > Bacillati > Actinomycetota > Actinomycetes > Propionibacteriales > Nocardioidaceae > Nocardioides > Nocardioides endophyticus. The sequence goes on from NZ_BAABKN010000033.1 coordinate 33,729, forward strand.
CTCGATCGCCGCCTTCGAGACGCTGGCCTTCGGTGACCTCTCCGTGCTGGTCAAGGTCGGCGTGCAGTTCGGGCTCTTCGGCGGCGCGATCCTCCAGCTCGGCACCAAGCGGCACCACGACGCCTACCTGCAGGACCTGGTCACCGGACAGCTGATGGGCTGCTTCGCGATGACCGAGACCGGCCACGGGTCCAACGTCCAGGCGCTCGGCACGGTGGCGACGTACGACGTCGCGACGCAGGAGTTCGTGATCTCCACGCATGGCGACGAGTCGCGCAAGGACTACATCGGCAACGCCGCCAAGCACGCCGAGCTCGCGGTCGTCTTCGCGCAGCTCGAGGTCGGTCCAGAGTCCGACAGAGCGTCCGAGGGCGTGCACGCCTTCGTCGTCCCGATCCGTAAGGCGGGCAAGGTCCTCGACGGCGTCCGGATCGAGGACGACGGCCGCAAGATGGGTCTCAACGGCGTCGACAACGGCCGGATCTGGTTCGACGAGGTGCGGGTGCCGCGCGACGCGCTGCTGAACCGGTTCGCCGACGTCACGCCCGCGGGTGTCTACGAGAGCTCGATCGACAACCCCAACCGTCGCTTCTTCACGATGCTCGGCACGCTGGTGCAGGGGCGCGTCTGCGTCGGCGGTGCCGGCATCAACGCCAGCAAGGTGGCGCTCACGATCGCCACCAAGTACGCCGTGCGCCGCCGTCAGTTCGAGGCGGCCTCGGACACCGAGGAGCAGCTGCTCCTCGACTACGGCATGCACCAGCGGCGGCTGCTGCCGCTGATCGCCCGGACGTACGCGCTGCACTTCGCGCAGGACGTCGTACGCACGCAGCTGCACGACGTCTTCTCAGCGACGCCGGACGCAGCCCTCGAGGCCACGCGTCGTGAGCTCGAGGGGCGTGCGGCCGGCACCAAGGCGCTGGGCACCTGGCACGCGACCCGCACGATCCAGGAGTGCCGTGAGGCGTGCGGCGGTGCCGGCTACCTCGCGGTCAACCGGTTCGCCGCGCTCAAGGCCGACACCGACGTCTTCACGACGTTCGAGGGTGACAACCACGTGCTGCTCCAGCTCGTGGCGAAGGGCCTGCTCACCGACTACGCCAGCGAGTTCGAGGACCTGGACCAGCTCGGCATGGTCCGCTTCGTCACCAACCTCGCCGTGGGTACGGTGATCGAGCGGACCTCGGCCCACAAGCTGCTCGAGCGGGTCAAGGACCTGCTGCCGGGCGGCGACGAGTGGGACCAGGAGGCCGGTCTGCTCGACTCGGAGTACCAGCTCGCGATGCTGCGCTTCCGCGAGGAGCACATGCTCTCCGGGGTCGCCCGCCGGCTGAAGCGCGGCATGGATCAGAAGCTCAACCCGGGCGTGGTCTTCTCGGACGTCCAGGACCACGTGATCGGTGCGGCCAACGCGCACGTCGAGCGCCTCGTCCTGGAGGCGTTCGTGGAGAAGGTGCGCGACCTGCCCGCCGACGTACCCGAGGGCAACCGGGTCGCGCTCGGCCTGCTCTGCGACCTCTTCGCGCTGTCGACGATCGAGGCCGACCGCGCGTGGTTCATGGAGCACGGCCGGCTCACCGTCCAGCGCTCGAAGTCGATCAGTCGCGAGGTCAACGGCCTCTGCCGCAAGCTCCGACCGATCGCGGTCGACCTCGTCGACGCCTGGGGCGTGCCCGTAGAGATGCTCAGGGCGCCCGACCTCATCGGTTAGTCACGCCAGCCCCAGGGATACCCGGTGAACTGGGAGTTCTGGAGCTTCTAGGGCACTGCAGAGCCCTAGAACCTGAGGGACACCCGGTGAACCGGGTATCCCTGGATGCCTCAGTGAGTGTTGTAGCCCTCGGTCTTGGCCCGATCGAACGACGCGTGCACCTCGGCCTCGGCCTCGGTGCGCCCGACCCACTCGGCACCTTCGACGGACTTGCCGGGCTCGAGGTCCTTGTAGACCTCGAAGAAGTGTTGGATCTCGAGACGGTCGAACTTCGACACGTGCGAGATGTCGCGCAGGTGCTCCAGGCGCGGGTCCTGGGCGGGGACGCAGAGGACCTTGTCGTCGCCGCCGGCCTCGTCGGTCATTCGGAACATGCCGATCGCGCGGCAGCGGATGAGGCAGCCGGGGAACGTGGGCTGCTGGAGGATCACCAGCGCGTCGAGCGGGTCGCCGTCCTGGCCGAGCGTGTTCTCGATGAACCCGTAGTCCGCGGGGTAGGCGGTCGAGGTGAAGAGGGTGCGGTCCAGGCGCAGCCGTCCCGACTCGTGGTCGACCTCGTACTTGTTGCGCTCACCCTTGGGGATCTCCACCAGCACGTCGAACTCGAGCACGTCATCCTCCGCCATCGTCAGCCATCGACACGTTCGTCGACACAGTCATCTACACGTTTTGAGTGAGGCCCGCCCAGCGGGCCCGGGCCAGTCTCGCGCACAATGACGCCAAACGTGGAGTCGAGAAGGGGCAAGAAGTGGTCCGACGTGACGCACGCCACGGCTCGCGCCTCGCGTTCTGGCTCCCGGTGCTGCTCGTCGTGGCGCTCCTCGGCGGCGCCGGTACGGCGTACTGGCTCGACCGCGACCAGCCGGACCCGACCGAGGATCCCGAGCAGGTCGCGCCGCCGGCGGGTCTCGAGCTGCCGCCGCTGACCGACCCCGCCCCGGTCGCGACCGCTGCCGTCGGCAGCGCGGACCCCGTGAAGGTACGGCGAGCGCTGGCGCCCCTGCTCGGCGACGACGACCTCGGACCGCACGTGCTCACCACGGTCGCCGGCGTCGACGGCTCACTCCTCTTCACGGACGGCACCGGCGAGGCCGTGCCCGCCTCGACCCTCAAGCTGCTCACCGCCGCGGCGGCGCTCGAGACGATGGGTCCCGACCACGCGTTCGCCACGACGGTCGTCTCCGCCGGACCGCGCCGCATCGTCCTGGTCGGCGGCGGCGACCCGCTGCTCTCCGCGACCCGCCCGGAGCGGGGCGACTACCCCCGGCCCGCCGACGTCGTCACCCTCGCCCGGGCCACCGCCGCGCAGCTGCAGGCAAGCGGCACGACCCGGATCCGGCTCGGGTACGACGCGACGTTGTTCACCGGCCCTGACGTCAACCCGCACTGGCCACCCTCCTACCTTCCCGACGAGGTGGTCGCCCCGATCCAGTCGCTGTGGGTCGACGAGGGCCGGCCCCTCGAGGGCACCGGCCGAGTCGAGGACCCCGCCCAGGTCGCCGCGACGGTCTTCGCCGCGGCCCTGGCCAGGGCCGGCATCGAGGTCGTCGGGGTGCCCGAGCCGCGCAGCGCCGACCCCGCCGCACCCGAGATCGCCCGGGTGACCAGCCCTCCGCTCGCCCAGATCGTCGAGCACACCTTGCTGGTGAGCGACAACGAGGCAGCCGAGGTACTCGCCCGCCAGGTCGCGATCGCCACCGGGGCACCGGCCACCTTCGTCGGCGGCGCCGATGCCGTCCTCAGCACCGTCGCCGGGCTCGGCGTCCCGACCAGCGGCGCCACGACGTACGACGGCAGCGGGCTCTCCCGCGACAACCGGCTGGATCCGGACACGCTGACCGGGGTGCTCGAGCTGGCTGGGTCCGCCGAGCACCCGGACCTGCGGACGGTCCTGACGGGCCTGCCCGTCGCCGGGTTCAACGGGTCGCTCTCGGAGCGGTTCGCCGAGATCTCCGACGAGGAGGGCCGGGGGAGCGTGCGCGCGAAGACCGGCACCCTCACCGGCGTCAGCGGGCTCGCCGGCACCGTGACCGACCGGACCGGCACGCCGATGGTCTTCGCGGTCCTCGCCGACGACATCGCGCTGCTCGACACCCTCGACGCACGCGCCGCCCTCGACGACGTCGCCGCTGCCCTCGCCGCCTGCCGCTGCGCCGCTTGACTGAGGATCCCGGCGTTGGGCCCCAGCGTTGGACGCCGCGAGTACGGTCTGCGCATGACGAACCCCCGCTCAGGCATGGTCGACTGGGACCTCGCCGTCTCGATCGGCTCCCGGCTGGCCGGGGACGGCCCGTCCGTGAGCTGGGCCGAGGCCGCGGCGGTCGTGGAGGAGCTCCGGGCCGACGCGAACCGCTCGACCGGCCTGGTGCGGGAGTTCACCGGGCTCGAGGCGGCCGCCAACACCGCTCCGGTCGTGGTCGTCGACCGAGCCGGGTGGGTGCAGGCCAACGCCGACGGCTTCGCGACCGTGCTGGCCCCGATCGTCGACAAGCTGTCCGGCGAGAAGGAGCCCTCGCGGGTGGCCCACGCGGTCGGCTCGCGAGTCACCGGCGCCGAGGTCGGCGGCCTCCTCGGCTTCCTCGCGGGCAAGGTGCTCGGGCAGTTCGACCCGTTCTTCGCGCCGTCCGGCCGGCTGCTGCTGGTCGCGCCCAACATCGTGCACGTGGAGCGCGAGCTCGAGGTCGACCCGCACGACTTCAGGCTCTGGGTGTGCCTGCACGAGGAGACCCACCGGGTGCAGTTCACGGCGACGCCCTGGCTGGCCGACCACCTGCTCGGTGAGATGCACGGCATCGCCGACAGCATCGAGCCGTCCGGATTCCTCGACGAGGGCCTGGGTCGCATCACCGAGGCGCTCAAGGGCGGCGCGCGCGGCAGCAACCTGCTCGACGTGGTCAGCACCCCCGAGCAGAAGGAGATCGTCGACCGCATCACCGGCGTGATGTCCCTGCTGGAGGGTCACGCCGACGTCGTCATGGACGGCGTCGGGCCTAGCGTGATCCCGACCGTCGGCGACATCCGCAAGAAGTTCACCAAGCGCCGCAAGGGCGTCGGCGTCCTCGACCGCACTCTGCGTCGCCTGCTCGGTCTGGACGCCAAGATGGCGCAGTACCGCGACGGAGCGATCTTCGTCCGGGCCGTCGTCGACAAGGCCGGCATGGAGGAGTTCAACGCCATCTGGGAGCGCCCCGACAACCTCCCCAGCAAGGCCGAGATCGCCGACCCGAGCGCCTGGATCTCACGGGTCCTCTGAGCCTGCGATGAGGCAGCGATGAGCCTGCACCCGGCCGTCGCCGGGGTCCGTCTCGGCGTACGCCGGGCGCTCGCGCACATCGAGGCGGGCCAGACCGTGGTCGTCGCCTGCTCCGGCGGACCGGACTCCACCGCGCTGCTGGCGGCGACCGTGTTCGAAGGCCGCAAGGCCGGCTGGCACGTGCTCGGCGCGACCGTGGACCACGGTCTCCAGGACGGCTCGGCCGACCGGGCCGCGGCCCTGGTCACGCGGATGGCGGCGATCGGCGCCGACGAGACCCTCAGCGCGCGGGTGCACGTCGAGGGCGCCGGGCTCGGTCCGGAGGCGGCCGCCCGGCGGGCACGGTACGCCGTGCTCGAGGAGGTCGCCGAGCGCTTCGACGCCGCGGCCGTGCTGCTCGGCCACACCCGGGACGACCAGGCCGAGACCGTCCTGCTCGGCCTGGCCCGGGGCTCGGGCGGCCGCTCGCTCGCGGGCATGCGCCGCTCGTACGACCGCTTCGTCCGGCCGCTGCTCGACGTCGGCCGGGCCGACACCGTCACCGCCTGCCTGGTCGAGGGCCTCGAGACCTGGGACGACCCGCACAACGAGGACCCGGCGTACACCCGGTCGCGCGTGCGGCACACGGTGCTGCCGATGCTCGAGGAGCAGCTCGGCCCCGGGGTCGCCGAGACGCTCGCCCGCACGGCCGACCAGCTCCGCGCCGACATGGACCTGCTGGACGACCTCGCCGAGGAGGCGTACGGCGAGCTCCGTGGTCCGGACGGTTCGCTGCCGGCGGCCGCACTGACGGACCACCCGACGCCGGTTCGGCGCCGGGTGCTCCGGCTCGCGGCGCTCGCGGCCGGCGCGCCCGCCTCCGAGCTCTTCTACGAGCACGTCCTGGCGATGGACGCGCTGCTGACCGACTGGCGGGGCCAGCGCTGGGTCGACCTGCCGGGACCGGTCCGGTGCACCCGGGTCGACGGGTGGCTCCGGGTCCTGCCCGTCTAGGCTCTCGACCATGGACGCAGCCGACGTGCCGGACGACCTCGTCAACGTTCTCTTCACCGAGGAGCAGATCCAGGGGCGGCTGCGTGAGCTGGCCGCCGAGATCGAGGCCGACTACGCCGGCAAGGACCTGCTGATCGTGGGCATCCTCCGCGGCGCCGTGATGGTGATGGCCGACCTGGCCCGCAGCTTCAGCCGGCACCTCGAGATGGACTGGATGGCGGTGTCGTCGTACGGCTCCGGCACCAAGTCCAGCGGCGTCGTGCGGATCCTCAAGGACCTCGACACCGACATCTCCGGTCGGCACGTGGTCATCGTCGACGAGATCATCGACACCGGCCTGACGCTCTCGTGGCTGACCTCCAACCTCACCTCCCGCAGCCCGGCGAGCGTCGAGATCTGCACGCTGCTGCGCAAGCCGGAGGCGCTGACCATGCAGGTCGATGTCAAGTACGTCGGCTGGGACATCCCCAACGAGTTCGTCGTCGGCTACGGCCTCGACTATCGCGAGCGCTACCGCAACCTGCGTGACATCGGCACGCTCGCTCCGCGCGTCTACTCGTGATCGTCGATTGCCGTCGATTGCCGTCGGCGGACGTCATGCGGGTGGAGCAGGCGGTTGCACCGTCCGTCTGACGTCTTGGAGGCGGGTCGGGGGCGTCGGCTGGGACGCTGCGCGCGTTTCGGGCAACGAGTTCGTCGTCGGCTACGGCCTCGACTACCGCGAGCGCTACCGCAACCTGCGTGACATCGGCACGCTCGCTCCGCGCGTCTACTCGTGACCCCGAACCGTTGAGTCGCGACCTCTGACGGTCGAGTCGTGACCTGGGTACGTCGAGTCGTGACCTGGGTACGTCGAGTCGGGACTTCTTCCCGGACTCGACCGTCAGAACTCCCGACTCGACCACCCATCGGGTCCGATGCGCCCGAACGGCCGATTGCTGAGACAATGCCCATTGGCGACGGTGTGTACCGTCACTAGTTCAGTTGAGCGCCTACGCGGTCGCATGACCGTCCGGCGGCAAGCTCGTGTCGAGAGAAGCCTGTGAAGCGCATATTCAAGGGTCCATGGCTGTGGATCGTCCTCGCGGTGGTGGGCGTCCTCATCGCCCTGCAGTACCTCGCCCCCAGCGGCGGGTACGACGAGATCGAGTCCTCGAAGATGGAGAGCTACATCTCCAGCGGCGAGGTCAAGGAGATCACGTTCGTCGACGGCGGCGACCAGCAGATCAAGGCGACCCTCGACAACGGCGACAAGGTCACGTCGTTCTGGCTCGCGGGCACCCAGGAGGCGATCCAGGACGAGGTCCAGAAGCAGGTCGATGCGGGCAAGACGGAGAAGTTCACCGTCGACGTGCCCAAGCCCAGCCTGCTCGGCTCGATCCTCGCCACGCTGCTGCCCTTCGCGCTGATCATCTTCCTGTTCCTCTTCCTGATGAACCAGGTCCAGGGCGGTGGCGGACGCGGAGTCATGCAGTTCGCGAAGTCCAAGGCCAAGCTGATCTCCAAGGACATGCCGAAGACGACGTTCACCGACGTCGCCGGCTGCGAGGAGGCCATCGAGGAGCTCGGCGAGATCAAGGAGTTCCTCCAGGAGCCCGCCAAGTTCCAGGCCGTCGGCGCCAAGATCCCCAAGGGCGTGCTGCTCTACGGGCCTCCCGGCACCGGCAAGACCCTGCTCGCGCGCGCTGTCGCCGGCGAGGCGGGCGTCCCCTTCTACTCGATCTCCGGCTCCGACTTCGTCGAGATGTTCGTGGGTGTGGGTGCGTCCCGCGTCCGCGACCTCTTCGAGCAGGCCAAGGAGAACGCCCCCGCGATCGTCTTCATCGACGAGATCGACGCCGTCGGTCGCCACCGCGGCGCCGGCATGGGCGGCGGTCACGACGAGCGCGAGCAGACCCTCAACCAGCTGCTCGTCGAGATGGACGGCTTCGACGTCCGTGGCGGCGTCATCCTGATCGCCGCGACCAACCGCCCCGACGTGCTGGACCCGGCGCTGCTGCGCCCGGGTCGCTTCGACCGCCAGATCCAGGTCGACGCGCCCGACCTGTCCGGCCGCCACCAGGTCCTCAAGGTCCACTCGCGCGGCAAGCCGATGGCCTCCGACATCGACCTGCTGTCGGTGGCGCGTCGTACGCCGGGCTTCACCGGCGCCGACCTGGCCAACGTGCTCAACGAGGCCGCGCTGCTCACCGCGCGCGCCAACGAGAAGCTGATCACCAACCCGGCCCTCGACGAGGCGATCGACCGCGTGATCGCGGGCCCGCAGCGGCGTACCCGCCTGATGAGCGAGAAGGAGAAGCTCATCACGGCCTACCACGAGGGCGGCCACGCCCTCGTCGCCGCGGCGCTGCCGGGCACCGACCCGGTGCACAAGATCACGATCCTCCCGCGGGGTCGCGCGCTCGGCTACACGATGGTGCTGCCCGACGAGGACAAGTACTCCCAGACCCGCTCGCAGATGCTCGACACGCTGGCCTACATGCTCGGTGGCCGCGCCGCGGAGGAGATGGTCTTCCACGACCCGACCACCGGAGCCGGCAACGACATCGAGAAGGCCACCGGACTGGCTCGCGCGATGGTCACGCAGTACGGCATGACCGAGTCGCTCGGCGCGATCAAGCTCGGTGACTCCACCTCCGAGCCGTTCCTGGGCCGCGACATGGGTCACCAGCGCAACTACTCCGAGGACGTCGCGGCCAAGATCGACGAGGAGACCAAGAAGTTCCTCGCGGTCGCGCACCAAGAGGCCTTCGAGATCCTCGAGGAGAACCGCGACGTGCTCGACACGCTCGTGCTCGAGCTCTTCGACAAGGAGACCCTCGACAAAGAGCAGGTCGCGCGGATCTTCGAGCCGCTGCGCCGCCGGCCCGAGCGTCCGGCCTGGACCGGCTCCGACCGGCGCATCCCGTCCGCGATCCCGCCGGTCGAGATCCCGCAGTGGATCAAGGACCGGACGGCCGCCAACCATGCGGCGTTCGCCGCGTCGAACGGCGACGGGCCGAAGGCCGACGACGAGAGCGAGAGTGGCGCGATCCTGACGCCGCCCGGCGCCGGTGGGGACGTGCACGGCGACCCTGGTGTCGGAGGCCCCGGCTCGGGCCCGGCCCTGCCGCCGCGCTGATCCGATGACCGACTCGATCCGCCCCGACGATCGGGCGCCAGGCAACATCCCGGCGTTCGACCAGCCGCGCGCCGAGGCCGCCGTACGCGAGCTCCTGGCGGCCATCGGCGAGGACCCCGACCGCGAGGGCCTGCGCGACACCCCGGCCCGCGTCGCGCGGGCGTACGCCGAGGTCACGGCGGGGATGCGGATGGCCCCCGAGGACGTCCTCACCACGACGTTCGACATCGGGCACGAGGAGATGGTCCTGGTCCGCGACATCGAGCTCTGGTCGATGTGCGAGCACCACCTGGTGCCGTTCACCGGCGTCGCGCACGTGGGCTACATCCCGGCCGTGTCCGGCAAGATCACCGGGATCTCCAAGCTCGCCCGCCTGGTCGACGTCTACGCGAAGCGCCCCCAGGTGCAGGAGCGACTGACGACGCAGGTCGCCGACGCCCTGATGCGGATCCTCGACGCCCGCGGCGTGATCGTGGTGATCGAGGCCGAGCACCTGTGCATGACGATGCGCGGCGTCAAGAAGGCCGGTGCCCGCACCATCACCTCGGCCGTCCGCGGCCTGATGCTCTCGAGCGCCACGACCCGCTCCGAGGCGATGTCGCTGATCAACAGCGGCCGGCGCTAGCCCAGTCCTCCGACTCCACGTCGAAGAACTCCTGGTCGTCGCGCACCCGGCGTTGGCGAGGGTGGTCATGGGGCTCCTTCGGGGCCGGGGCGGTGGCACGCCGCGAGCCCGTCACTTCGAGCGAAAGTGACCGTCGTCACGTCGCGATGCTACGGAGACCCACTTCGCTGTCCAGGTGGCCCAGGCCGGTCGAAGTCAGGCGACACTCGACCTGACATCCGACCTGGCGCCCTGATCCTGACCTGCGGCGCGCTAGGTTGACCGCCATGCAGTACCTCGACTTCCTCAGCCGCGTGCACGCGCTGCACCAGCCCGCCAACTACCTCGAGATCGGGGTGCGCTTCGGGCACAGCCTCGCACTCGCCCAGTGTCGAGCCGTCGGAATCGACCCGGCGTACCTGATCGAGGCGGAGCTCTCCGGCGAGGTGCACCTCAAGCGGACCACCAGCGACGAGTACTTCACCCGTCCCGACTGCCTCGACGTGACCGACGGGCAGCCGTTCGACTTCGCGTTCATCGACGGGATGCACCTCTTCGAGTTCGGTCTGCGCGACTTCATCAACACCGAGGAGCACGCCAACCCCTGGTCGGTGGTGATCTTCGACGACGTGCTGCCGCGCAACGTCCCCGAGGCGGCGCGTCAGCGCCACACCGGAGCGTGGACGGGTGACGTCTTCCCGATCATCGAGGTGCTGCGCCGCTACCGCCCCGAGCTCGTCACGATCCTCGTCGACACCGCGCCGACCGGCCTGATGTTCGTGCTCGGTCTGGACCCGAGCAACACCACGCTGCGGGACAACTACGACGAGATCGTCCGCGACTTCCGGCGGCCCGACCCGCAGGTGGTGCCGCAGCAGCTGCTTGACCGCGGGGGAGTGCAGACGCCGGCGCGGGTGCTCGAGGCCGGGTTCTGGAAGACGCTGCGTGAGCAGCGCGACCAGCCCGACCTGCCCGACTTCCACCTCAGGTTGCGCGAGCAGCTGGCCACCGACCTCGGTGCGGCGTACGGGCCGGTCTCCCAGGTCTCCTAGCCGCGCAGGGCCCGCAGCCGGCGACCGACCCCGCGGCGCTCCTTGCCCGGTGCCGGCGACGTCGCCGGCGAGCTGGGCGCGGTCGTGTCGGCCGGCTGGGGGATCGAGGCGACGGTCATCGTGCCGACGCCGTCGATGATCAGCCGGGCGCCGGTGGGGGCGAACGGCGCGGGTCCGAACCGGGTGAAGAGCGGGCTCTCGCCCGCCAGGCCGCTCACCCACGCCTGGAGGACCGGCTCGGCGCCGTCCCGGTGCTCGACCCACGCGACGACCGGCATCGTGCCGAGCCGCAGCTCGCCGGTGAGCCGCTTGCCCGGAGCCAGGTCGAGGTTCGTCAGGCGGCTGGTCAGCAGGCTGCCCCGGGAGTCCTCGACCACGGTGGTGGCCTCGGGGTCGAGGTTGCGGACCGGCTGCTGGGTGAGCCCACCCACGTCGATGCCCAGGCGCTTGCCCCGGGCGAACGACACGACGGTCCGCTCGCGCACGCTCGCACCGTGGGCCTTCCCCGACCGGGCGCGGACCAGGATGGCGGCTCGGCCGCCGATGCGCAGGGACGGCCACCAGGTGCCTTCCGGGAGCAGGCCCACCACGGGCACGGACGCCGGGTCGATCCGGAGCGTGAAGCTGCTGCCGTCGACCTGGATCTCGGGGAGCGGCCACTCGATGCCGGTCCGGTCGGAGTAGAGGCTGGCCCGGACGTCGTCGGACGGCTCGGTGAGCTTGACGTCCACCTCGAGGACGCCGTCGCTCCAGGCGACGCGCGTGGACCGCGCCCGGACCGACCGGTCCGTCTCGATCGGCGTACGGCGGTCGGGGGCGGGTCCGTCGACGAAGCACAGCGTCGTGGGGAGTGCTGCGGCGCCTTCGGTGGCCGCGTCGGCGCCCGCCAGATCGGCGGCGATCTGCTCGGCGTTCGCGGATGCGCGACGGCGCAGCCCCGCGGCGGGGCCGGCGAGCCGCTCGGGCGAGTCCGGAAGCGCCGCGGGCCGGATGCCGGCTCGGCCGGTGAGACCGAGACAGATCCCGGCGCCGGTGGCGTCCGCCCGGTCGCACAGCTCGGCGAGCGCGTTCGGGGTCAGGGCGCGGCCGGGCGGGAGTGCGAGGACGTACTCACCGCTCGCCCGGTCGAGCAGGGTCGAGGCGACGTCGCTACCGGCGGGGACCGGCACTCGCGCCAGGTTGGTGCGATGTGCGACCAGGTCCTCGAGCCTCGAGGTGAGATCGGGGTCGCGCTCGTCGTCGCCGATCAGCACCTCGAACTCGTCGGCCGACAGGCTCTGCCGGTCCAGGCTCGACAGCAGGCCGCGCGAAGTGGCAGCGGCGGGCGGGACGAGGACCGAGGCGCGGAGAGACATGACGACATTGTGCACGGCGCGGTGATGTCCGCTCCTCCGACGCACGCTACGTTCGGCCTATGGAGCTGCCGCGGCTGATGGGCGTCGTCAACGTCACGCCCGACTCGTTCTCCGACGGCGGCCGCTGGTTCACCCCGGATGCGGCGATCGCCCACGGCCTGGAGCTGCTGGGCGAGGGTGCCGACGTCATCGACATCGGCGGCGAGTCCACCCGGCCCGGCGCCACCCGGCCGCTCGCGACCGAGGAGCTCGACCGAGTCGTCCCGGTGATCACCGCGCTGGCGGCGAGGGGAGCGACGGTCTCCGTCGACACCATGCGCGCCGAGGTCGCCGAGGCGGCGATCGCCGCCGGCGCCGAGATCGTCAACGACGTCTCCGGGGGCCTCGCCGACCCACGGATGTACGACGTCGTCGCGGCCGCCGGCTCGACGTACGTCGCGATGCACTGGCGCGCCCATGCCGACCACATGCGCGACTTCGCCGTGTACGACGGGCCTGGCGGTGTCGTCACCGCGGTCCGGGACGAGCTGGCGGCCCGGGTCGACGCGATGCTGGCCGCGGGGATCGAGCGGGACCGGATCGTGCTGGACCCCGGCCTGGGCTTCGCCAAGCGCCCCGAGCACAACTGGCAGCTGCTCCGCGACCTCGGTCCGGTGCGGGCGCTGGGCTTCCCGCTGCTGGTCGGGGTGAGTCGCAAGTCGTTCCTCGGTACGCTCCTCGCCTCCGACGGGTCACCGCGCCCGGTCGGGGAGCGGGAGCACGCCAACACCGCGCTCACCGTGCTGCTCGCCCAGCAGGGCGTGTGGGGCCTGCGGGTGCACGACGTACTCGCTGCGAAGGACGCCCTCCGGGTGCTCGAGCGGCTCGACGAGGAGGAGGCGGTCCATGACTGACGAGCTGGCGGTGCTCGGCATCGAGTGTTTCGGCCACCACGGCGTCTTCGAGTTCGAGAAGCGCGAGGGCCAGATCTTCGTGATCGACCTCGTCCTGGGCATCGACACCACGCCGGCGGCGGCGAGCGACGACTTGCGAGACACCGTCGACTACGGAAGTCTCGTGGCCTCGGTGAAAGCCGCCGTGGAGAAGGATCCGGTCGACCTGATCGAGACCCTCGCCGAGCGGATCTCGGGCGTCTGCCTCTTGGACGACCGTGTTGAATGGACTCGGGTGACGGTCCACAAGCCGGATGCACCCATCGACGCGACGTTCTCGGACGTGGCGCTGACGATTACCCGGAAGGGCCGCCCGTGACTGAGACCCCGAACCCCCACATCGTCGACACCGACACGTTGACCGGTGAGATGCGACCGATCCGGCGCGCCGTGCTCGCGCTCGGCTCGAATCTCGGGGAGCGGATGGCCAGCCTCCAAGGTGCGGTCAACGCCATCGCCGACACCCCGGATGTCTGGGTCACCGGCGTCTCCCCTGTCTACGAGACCGAGCCGGTCGACTGTCCGCCGGAGGCGAAGAACTACCTCAACGCCGTCGTGCTCATCGACACGACCCTCGCGGCCTCGCGGCTGATGGACCGGGCGCTGGCGATCGAGGACGCCTTCGAGCGCGAGCGCAGCGAGGTGCGCAACGCGCCCCGCACGCTCGACGTCGACCTGATCGTCGTCGGCGACCGACGCAGCGACGACGAGTCGCTCCGGCTTCCGCACCCGCGTGCCCACGAGCGCGCCTTCGTGCTGCGGCCCTGGCTCGACGTCGACCCGACCGCGGAGCTCCCCGAGCGGGGCCCGGTCAGCGAGCTCCTCGACCAGGCAGACCAGGGCGGCATCAAGGTCCGTGAGGACCTGGTGCTCGAGATCCAGTGACTCCGCCGAAGTGACCCTGACGTGATCGGCGGCCCGGCCGACCCCGAGGACGACGAGGAGCAGGGCCGGACCCAGCAGGGCCGGCTCCGTCCGACCTCGGCCGGGGCCATCACCGGCTGGGTGGTGGTCGGCCTGGTCGGTGGCTGGGCCCTGCACCCGCTCGCGGAGCGGTTCCGCGACACCGCGCCGATCGTCACGTGGGCGCAGCCGCTCGCGCTCCTGCTGGTGACGGCGATCCTCGGCGCGACGGCGTACGTCACCTGGCGCACGGTGCACGTCCATCACCAGCGCCTCGACCCGCACCAGGCGGTGAACCGCCTGGTGCTCGCCCGAGCGTGTGCGCTGGTGGGCGCGCTGGTGGCCGGCGGCTACTTCGGGTACGCCCTCAGCTGGGTCGGTGTCGAGTCCGAGCTCGGCGAGCAGCGGCTGTGGCGCTCCGTCATCGCGGGCCTCGCCGGCGTGGCGATCGTCATCTCGGCGCTGCTCCTCGAGCGCGCGTGTCGCGTCCGTTCCGACGGGGATGAGTCCTAACCTGCTGGTATGGCTTCCCCTCGCTCGAACCGGCGTCGGCAGCGGAGCACCCGCCTGACCGTCGCCGTCGCCCTGCTCGCGCTCGCCGCCGTCGCGGTGCTGGGCGCGGTCGTGAGCGGCTCGTGGCTCCTCGTCACGTTCGCCGCAGCGGTCGGTGTGCTCCTCGGAGCCGCGGCCACCAAGATCACCCACAACGAGCTGGTCACCACGCGGCGCGACGCCGCCCGGGACCGGGCGGAGCAGGCGCAGGCCTACCGCCGCCTCACCGACGAGCGCACGGCGGAGAACGCCGCGTTCGCCACCTCGATGCAGGACAAGCTGTCGCGGCAGGTGGCTGCGGTCGGTGAGCTCGAGGAGGCACTCGCCCTCGCCCAACAGCGCGCCGCGGACGCGACCCGCAAGCTCAACGCGGAGGCCCGTCGGGCTGACGCCGCCGAGCGCCAGGGTCGCGATGACCAGGAGCGGCTGGGTGGTCGCCTGGCCGAGGCCGAGGAGCGCGCGGCCGAGGCCGTCGTACGGGTCTTGGAGCTGGAGCAGGAGCTCGACGTCGTCCGTGCGGAGCTGACGGCCGTCACCCAGGCCTGGCGCTCCGCCGAGGCCACCGCGCGCCGCCACGCCTGAGCGGGCCTGAGCCCAAGGTCACGTCGGCGGGCGTCCCCGGTCGGTTCACGCTGCCCGCGGCCGGGCAGGATGGACGATTGTGATCCCCGATGAGAACCGGTTCGAAAGTGATCCCGACGCCGCCCTCGGCACCGTCTCCGGGCTGCCGAAGGGGTGGACGGTCGGCACCCCCGACCCCGCAGACCGCTTCGACGTCGCGCGACTGACCCACCTGCTCAGGGCTCACGAGCGGCACGGCCGCGGCTGGGCCGGTGCCGGGGTCGACGACGTCCTCGTGGAGGTCTCCGAGCACGGCCTGCGGATGCGCGAGAACGTCGTCATCCGCGACGAGGACGGCGATGTCCACGCGTGGGGGAGCGTCCACGACCGGTCGGTCGGCCGGATGCTCTTCGTGCACGTCGTCCAGCGCGACCTGCCCGACGACGTCGCCGACCGTTGCTCGGACCTGTTGCTGGCGTGGGCGCAGGCCCAGGCCCGGACCGTCGGCGCGGCCCGCGGCCTGGAGACGCAGCAGATCGACACGGGGGCGTTCCAGGGCGACGAGCGTCAGGCGCGCTGGCTGGCGGGGGCCGGCTTCGAGCGCGTGCGCACGTGGTGGCAGATGAGCCGACCGGTCACGCCCGAGGAGGAGGGACTGGTCGAGACGCCGGACCACTGGGAGCAGCGCGACGTGGTCTTCCGCCTGGTGCGTCGTACGGGCGACGGCATGCCGGACGTCGACGACCTGCGCGAGGTGCACGAGGTCCTGGAGGGCGCCTTCGTCGACCACTTCAACTCCAGTGAGGAGACGTTCGAGGAGTTCCTCTTCCGGCTCCGTGAGGACCCCGGCCACCGGTGGGACCACTGGTGGCTCGCCGAGCTCGTCGACGGGGACGCGCTGCGGCCGGTGGGCGCGCTGATCGGCACCGTCTCCGAGTCGGCGAACGGGCCCGACGGCTCGTACGTCTCCTACCTGGGGGTCCTCGAGGCGGCCCGCGGCCGCGGCGTCGCCAAGGGCCTGCTGCGCACGATCATCGCCGACGCAGCGGCGCGCGGGCGTGACCGCGTGGGCCTCGAGGTGGACGCCGACTCACCAACCGGCGCTGCCAGGCTGTACACATCGATGGGGTGGGCCACGAAGTACGTCACGGAGTCGTGGCACCGCGACGTGGTGATCGGCTGAGATCGTCGGGGTAGTCCCTGACGATGGTTGGGATGGGCTCGCTCCCACACCCCGAAGACGTCAGGGACTACCCCTCCGCGGCCATCTCCGCCAGCGCCGCACGCAGGGCCCGGTGGACGCCGTTGGGGGTGAGCACGCCGACGAACTGCGCGCCTTCGCGTACGCCGACGACACCATGGTCGTCGCGCAGCAGTACGGCGAGGGCCTCGCCCAGGGAGATGTCGGTGCCGACGGCGGCCCCGAGATCGCCGGTGCGGACGCCGTCGAGAGGCTCGATGTGGGCGGGATCGAGCGGGGTCACCGCGAGGCGCCGCAGCCCGCTGGTCGACCCCACGAACTCCGCCACGAACTCGTCGGACGGTCGGCCGAGCACCCGTGCCGGCGTGTCGAACTGCGCCAGTCGGCCGCCGCTCGCGAAGACCGCGACCCGGTCGCCGAGCCGCACCGCCTCGTCGATGTCGTGGGTGACGAAGACGACCGTCACGCCGACCTCGTCCTGCAGGCGCAGGAACTCATCCTGCAGCCGGGTGCGGACCACGGGGTCGACCGCGCCGAACGGCTCGTCCATGAGCAGCACCGGAGGGTTGGCTGCCAGCGCCCGCGCCACGCCGACCCGCTGCTGCTGGCCACCGGAGAGCTGGTGCGGGTAGCGGTCGCCGTACGTCGCCGGGTCGAGCCCGACGAGGTCGAGCAGCTCGCGGGCACGGTCTCGCGCGACCGACTTCGACTCGCCGTACAGCAGCGGGACGGTCATCACGTTCGCCAGGATCTTCTGGTGCGGGAACAGCCCGACCTGCTGGATCACGTAGCCGATGCTGCGCCGCAGCTGCACGGGATCCTGGTGGGTGACGTCGTCGCCGTCGATCTCGATGGTGCCCGTCGTCGGCTCGATCAGCCGGTTGATCATCTTCAGCGTCGTCGACTTGCCGCAGCCCGACGGCCCGACCAGGCAGACCAGCTCGCCCCGCTCGATCTCGAGATCGAGCTCCTGGACCGCCACCGTGCCGTCGTCGTAGGTCTTGCCGACACCCGAGAGCCGGATCATGGGCTGGGCGCTCGCGGAGGAGGTAGCGTCCATGCGGTGACCCTACTCGCGACGGTGGCGACGGCGGCCGACGCGCCGAGCTGTTACAGCAGGCTCACCAACGAGTGGTTCTGCGCGCAGTACCTCCACGACCGCCAGGACCAGCTGGTCGACGCCACGGTCGAGCACATCCAGATCACGCTCATCGCCATCGTCGTGTCCGTGCTCATCGCGTTCCCGCTCGCGCTGCTGGCCCGGCGGCTCCCGCGCCTCGAAGCCGGCATCCTCGGCCTGTCGACCGCCGTCTACACGATCCCGTCGCTCGCGCTGCTCCCGCTGCTGGTGCCGTTCACGGACCTGTCGAGGACGACGGTCGTGATCGGGCTCGCGCTCTACGCGCTGACGATCCTGGTGCGCAGCGTCCTCGAGGGGCTGCGCTCGGTCCCGGAGGAGGTGCGCGAGTCCGCGACCGGCCTGGGCTACGGGACGACCCGTCGGCTCTTCCGCATCGAGCTGCCGCTGGCACTGCCGGTGATGATGGCCGGCCTTCGGGTCGCCACCGTGTCGACTGTCGCCCTCACCACGATCGGCACGATCGTGTCGTACGGCGGGCTCGGCAACCTGATCAGCGACGGCGTCCAGACCAACTTCCGCGCCGAGCTGATGGCGGCGTCCATCATCTGCGTGCTGCTGGCGGTGGTCCTCGACCTGCTCATCGTCGGGGCGCAGTGGGTGCTGACTCCGTGGACCCGGGGAGTGTCGACCCCATGACGGTGATCTCGGACGCCTGGACCTATCTCACGACGGCAAGCAACTGGACCGGCGAGGGTGGGATGCTGCAGCTGATGGGCCAGCAGCTCCTGCTGACGGTGACCGCGCTCCTGATCGCGATGCTGATCGGGCTGCCGGTTGCGCTCTGGCTGGGACACCTCGGTCGCGGCGGAGTGCTGGCGATCAACGTCTCCAACATCGGTCGCGCGGTCCCGACCTTCGCGCTGCTCGCCCTGCTGGTGGTGGCCGACTGGCCCGGGACGCGCGGCTTCGGGCCGTACGGCCGGGCCGGGCTGGCGACGATCATCGCGCTCACCCTCTTCGCGCTCCCGCCGATCATCACCGCGGCCAACGTCGCGATCCGCGAGGTCTCGCCCTCGGTGCGGCAGGCGGCCGACGGGATGGGGATGACCGGCTGGCAGAAGTTCTGGCGCGTCGAGCTGCCGATCGCCGCGTCGCTGGTGATGTCCGGCGTCCGGCTGGCTCTGGTGCAGGTCTGGGCGACGGCGACGATCGCGGCCCTGGTGGCCGGCCCGGGGCTCGGCCGGGTCATCACCGACGGGTTCTACCGCACCAACTACGGCAAAGGCATCGCCGGCGCCGTCGTGGTCGCGGCCGTCGCGCTGGTGCTGGAGGGCCTCGCGGCTCTCGCCCAGCGACGTCTGGATCCGGTGCCCCGGGAACCGTCACCGAAACGTCACCGGGGAATGTCGGCGACCCGTCCTATGGTTGCCGAGGAGATCGACGCCGTCGGTCACTAGCTCGACCGGACACGCGCGGTCAGACACCGCGGGACACAAAAGGTGAAAGCACATGCACGTACGACGTTCCCTGGCCGTGGCGCTCGCCGCCGGCTCCCTCCTCTTGGTCGGCTGCGCCGGCTCCGACCTGAGTGACGCCTCCGACGACAACTCGCCGTCGACCGACACGTCTGCCGCCGCCGACCAGGGTCCGGTCCGGATCTCTGGGCAGGCCTTCCCCGAGGCCGCGCTGGTCGCCGCCATGTACGACGAGCTGCTGACCAACGCCGGCTACGAGACCGACGTCAAGCTGGTCGACACCCGCGACGCCTACATGGCGACGTTCCCGGACAGCATCGACGTCGTCCCGGAGTACGTCGGCGGCATCGTCAACTTCCTCAACGCCCGCGAGAACGGCGCGAAGGCGGACCCGTTCACGGCCGGTGACGGCGCGGAGCTCGCCAGCCAGGGCACCGAGCTGCTCGACGGCGCCGGGATCACGCTGCTCGACCAGTCCGCGGCCACCGACACCAACGCCTTCTTCGTGACGAAGGAGTTCTCGGAGTCCGAGGGCGTCACCAAGCTCTCGGACCTCAAGGGCAAGTCGGTCGTGCTGGCCGCCGCGCCCGACTGCGAGGGGCGCCTCGACTGCGAGGGTGGGCTATCGGACGAGTACGGCATCGACATCACCAAGGTCCTCCCGCTCGGCTACGCCAGCGACCAGACCTACCAGTCGGTGCTCAGGGGCGAGGCGGAGCTCGGCGAGACCAGCACCACTGACGGCACGCTGGAGTCCCAGGGTCTGGTGGTGCTCGAGGACGACCTGCAGATCCAGCCTGCGCAGAACCTGGTGCCGGCCGTCAGCAGTGCCTTCCTGGAGGCGCACCCGGACGTCGCCGACGTGCTCAACGGGCTGATGGCGGCGCTGACGACCGAAGAGCTCACCACGCTCAACGGCGAGGTGGCAGTCGACCGGAAGACCCCTGAGGACGTCGCTCACGCCTTCCTGGAAGACGCAGGTCTGCTCTGACGACGAAGTGACGTCGCAGGCCGCTCCGGGCGCTCCGGGGCGGCCTGCGACGCGCTGGGCTGGCCAGGCATGATTCGGCGAGGAGCTTTGCGCCCGGATACGATGCCGCCCGACGCTCGTTCTGCACGAGTCGCGTTCGCTCAGGGAGAATGGATGAGTCACGGGACCACGAAGCCCTTCGTGACCGTCGTCATCCCCTCACACGGTGGCGCGGACCGGATCGTCGAGACGCTGGACTCGCTGGCCCGCCAGACGATGGACCCGTCCGAGTTCGAGGTGGTCGTCGTACTCAACGGAATCCTGGACGACACGCCGGACCGCATCCAGCAGGTCCGCCGGCAGCACCCCCGACTCCGGCTCCGCACCGTCCAGCTCCGGGAGTCGGGTGCGGGCCGAGCCCGCAACGCCGGCATCGCCGCGGCCGCGGGGCAGCACATCACCTTCGTCGATGACGACGACGCGGTCTCGCCCGGCTTCCTGGAGTCGCTGGCGGCCGCAGCCGAGGACGGCGTGATCCCGATCGGCATGGTGGCCGACGTGCTGGCCGACACGGCCGACGGCCTGGTCGAGTTCGACAACTACCTCAACCGGCGCATCTCCACGCACGCCGGCCAGACCGTCGCCGGCGAAGTGCTGTCGACCGCGCTGGGATTCGTCGCCGCGAAGCTGGTCCCGACCGCGCTTGCCCGCACCGCGGCCTTCGATCCCTCGCTGCGCAGCGGCGAGGACGTCGTCTACTGGTTCGACCTCTTCAACCGCGCGCCCTTCCTCTTCCGGGTCGTCGACGCCGACTCGGACGCTGCCTACCACCGGTCGATCCGGGCCGGTTCGTTGTCCCGGCAGATCGCCAGCTATGACTTCAGCGTCAGCCAGCGCCTCGAGGTCATCGAACGGCTGGCGAGCCGAGAGGTCCGTCACCCCGAGGCCGCGATGGTCCGGGGCTACATGGTCGCCGCCCAGATCAACTTCCTGAACGGCTACCTCCGTGAGGCGCTCGGCGAGCACCGTCGGGCCATCGAGGAGATCCGCGAACGCGGGCTCGAGTCGGTGATGCGCTACGACGTGCTCAACGCCGGACTCGCCCGCGACCTGGCCATCTGCTACGCGTTCCCGCCCTGGGCCGACACGAGCGGGTCAGTCGCGGCGCGCCGCATCCGTCGCCGCGGCGTCGTCGTCGACGTCATCTCCCAGTCGCTGGCGTCGCGCGCCGAACGCGACCTCACGGGCCAGCTGATCGCCCAGGAGTTCATCGGGGAGCACGCAGAGCTCGCTGGCAAGGCCGGGACCTTCAACTGGCGTCCCATCGAGCGGTTCGTGGCGACCGGCATGGAGCAGATCGCCGACTGGGAGACGATCAAGGGCCGCTACCGATCGGTCTACAGCCGGACCATGTGGGCGCCGTCCAACGTGCTCGCGGGCCTCTACAAGATCCGGCACCCGGAGGCGACCTGGATCGCGGAGTTCTCGGACCCGCAGCAGTGGGACAGCCGCGGGCACCGCCGGTCGACGCTCGCCCGCCCCGGACCCTTGCGCGACGAGCTCGTCGCGGGGCTGGCGGCCGCCGGCGTCGAGCTGGGCGAGGAGGTCAACGTCGCCGAGCTGGTCGAGCTGCTGGCGTACGCCCTCGCCGACGAGATCGTCTTCACCAACGAGAACCAGCGTGAGGTCATGCTTGGCTACCTCGGCCGCCCCGAGCTGGAGGCGCGGGTCAGGTCGATCTCGAAGGTCAGCGAGCACCCCACGCTGGAGCCGACGTTCTACCACCTCGAGACCGTCGACTACCCGCTCGACCCCGGACACCTCAACCTCGCGTACTTCGGGAACTTCTACGCGACTCGTGGGCTGACCGAGGTCGTGGCCGCCATCCGCAGCCTGACTCCGGAGCAGCGCGAGCGCGTGCGCCTGCACGTCTTCACCGCCAAGCCCGACGAGCTCGAGGCCGACACCGTGGAAGCCGGACTGGGCGGCGTCATCATCGCGAATCCGTACGTCTCCTACCTGGGGGCGCTCAACCTCGCCACCCGGATGGACGTGCTCCTGGTCAACGACGCAAGGACCGAGGGTCTGCACGCGCGCAACCCCTACCTGCCTTCGAAGTGGTCGGACTACGCCGGTAGCGATACCGACGTCTGGGCGATCACCGAGATCGGGAGTGTGCTGTCCACCAAGAAGGCCCGGTACCAGTCCCCGCTCGGTGACGCCGAATCGGCACGCGCTGAGCTTGCTGCGATGCTCGAAGACCACCTCTGACCGGTGGCACATGTGAATGGAGATTGGATGTCTGTGATCGGAACGCTGAAGACGACCCGGCTGCGACCGTGGGTGTTTGCTGCGGTGGCACCTCTGGTGATCGGCCTGTCGCTGCAGGCCTGCAGCGACGGAGGCAACGGCGCAGCGGCCCAGCCCCACGCCCGCAAGGCGCAGAGGGTGGTGTCGATCAACATCGCCGCGGCTCCTGTGGGGCAGTCGAAGGCCGGACGGTCTGGGCTGACCCCGGGCCTCGCCACCTTCAAGCCGGCTCGCCCGGGCCGCAAGGTCCAGGTCCAGGCCAAGGTCGGCAAGCGGTGGAAGGTCGTCACCACCACCGTGCAGGACAAGAAGGGCAACGCCACCTTCAACGTCCCGGGTGTGTCGAAGCGCAAGCCGGTCAGCTACCGGGTGCTCGCGGTCAAGACGAAGAAGGACAAGCAGGTCGTCAGCAAGTCCGTGAAGTCGTCGAACTGGAAGCTCACGTGGGGTGATGAGTTCTCCGGCTCCGGAGCACTGAACCCAGCTATCTGGAAGACCTGGGTTCCCGGTCGGCAGCCAACCAAGTTCGACTGCTCCGACGTCCTCGCCGGCAATGCCTACCGGCAGGGCGGCGCCGCCAACCTCAAGGTCTCCCTCCTGCCCGGTGTGCAAGGCGCGAAGACGAAGACCTGCCCGACCGGCCAGTTCGGCAACGCGATGGTTGCGGCCGACAGCCCGGAGCATCACATGAAGTACGGGTTCGCGGCGGCGCGGGTGAAGTTCTCTCCGGCGCGGGGTCAGCACAGCGCGTTCTGGCTGGATGTTCCCGACTACTCCGCCATCACGCCCGGCGACGCGAGCACCGGTGCCGAAATCGACATCGCCGAGTACTTCGGCGACGATCGACCCAAGGGTGGGCTCGCCAGCTTCGTCCACACGATGAACAAGAAGGGTAAATGGGATTCGATCGGCGGTGAGTACAAGTCCCGCCACCTGCTGCCCAAGAAGAAGGAGTGGTCGCAGGGTTGGCACGTGTACTCGGTGGAATGGAGCCCGACCGGCTACATCTTCCGGGTTGACGGCGCGGTCACCCTCAAGACCTCGAAGAGTGTCTCGCACGTCCCCGAGAAGGTCGTCCTCAGCTCGCTGACCTCCATGTGGGAGATCCCTGCACTCAAGGTGAGCCAGCTGCCGTCCGTCACCAAGTACGACTGGGTGCGCGTCTGGCAGCGTCCCGGCGCCTGATCTGGTTCCGCAGCCGGGCGGACCGACACCGACGTGTCGGCTCGCCCGGCTGCGCGCATTCACTACGCTCGAGGGACTCGCGAGCAGACCGTAGCCCGTGACGCCGCAGACGGAAGGACCCCCATGACGAGCCCTGCCTCGGAAGCCGCGGCAACGCCCCGGCGGGCGATCCTGTGGGCGACGCAGCCGACCGCGGTCCTGTCGTCGCTCGGTGCCGCTTTCGACGACCTCGTGGTGGGCAGTCTCGACGACGCGCAGGCGGACCTGCTCGAGGCCACTGCTGACACGGCGCTCGTCTTGGCCGGACCGATCCCCGAGCCGGCGTTGAGCGCCGTGACCAACCACGTCGTCACCCATCCCGGCAGCAGGCTGGCGCGGAGCGTCGGTGACGGCTCGGGTTCGGTGCAGGCCGAGCAGCTCCAGGGACTTCGGATCCTGGGCGATGCCTGCCTCGGCGACCTCCCGGTCACGTGGTGGGCGGCCAGCGACGCTGCGGCAGATCTCGGCCCGCTGACCGGAGAGGGTCCCGGTGGACTGACGAGGTCCGGTGACGATGACGGCTTCGTCGCCCACGCGCGGCTGCTGCGCGCTCAGCGCGAGCTGGCCGGGTCGACGAGCGACCGGCCGGGTCGTTCCAGTGTCCCCGATCTCACGCCCTATCCGCCCCGACCGAGCACCGTGACGAAGCCACGGCCGTCGGGCCGGGGCCGCAACCAAGCACCGCGGCCGCCGGCTCCACCGACGTCCCGCTCCCGCTCCATCCTGCTCGGGTACCGGCTTCCCCTGGCGGGCGTCCTGGTGGTGCTCGGCGCCGCGCTCGGCGTGCTCGCCGCGGAGGTCATCGACGGCGGCGAGGTCGTCTGGGCGATGCTCGCCTTGGCCCTGGCCACGGTTGCTCTGGCGCTGGCCTGGGTGGTGCGGACGCTGCGCATCCTGTCCGCCGAGGTCCGGACGCTGGGCGGCCGGACGCGTCGTCTCAGGGGGGACGTCGACCGAGTCCGGGCGAGGCTCGCCAAGCGGGTCGCCGCCGACGCCGACCAGGGCGCCCGGACAGCGGCCAGGATCCGTCAGATCGAGTCCCGCATCGCGGTCGTCTCCTCCACCAGTCCCCCTGCGGAGCGTCCCCTTGCCCGCGCAGACCGGGGCGACGCGGACGACCAGCGCCGCTGAGCGCGCCGGTCGCTGCTCAGAGCCGTTCGACCCTCGGGCCGGCGGCGACGCCGCGCAGGTCGAAGAGGCAGCGCGCCGCACCCGTCAGCGCCTCGATGTCGAAGGCACGGTGTTGCTGCAGCAGCACCGTGATGTCCGCGTCGGCCGCCGCCGCTACCGGGTCTTCGGCGCGGACTGCGCCCTCGACCAGCCAGTCCGACACGTGCGGGTCGGCGTACGAGACCCGGGCGCCCATGCCGAGCAGCACCTGGGCCAGCGGGATCGCCGGTGACTCGCGCTGGTCGGCGATGTCGGGCTTGTAGGTCACGCCGAGCAGCAGCACGCTCGACCCGTTGACCGGGAGCGCACGGTCGTTGAGCAGGGACTGGATCCGCTGCGCGACATAGCGAGGCATGCCGGAGTTGATCTCCTGGGCCAGCTCCACGAAGCGGAACGGGTAGCCGAGCTGCTCCGCGACGCGGTGCGAGAGGTAGTTCGGGTCGATCGGGATGCAGTGGCCGCCGACACCCGGACCGGGATAGAAGGCCTGGAAGCCGAACGGCTTCGTCCGCGCGAGCCGGATCACGTCCCAGAAGTCGATGTCGAGCTCGTGGGAGAACCGGACCATCTCGTTGACGAGGGCGATGTTGACCTGCCGGTAGGTGTTCTCCAGCAGCTTGGACATCTCGGCCTCCCGCGTCCCGCGCGCGACCACGACCTCGGTGGTCAGCTGGGCGTAGAACGCCTCGGCCCGCCGGGCGCAGTCAGGGGTGGTGCCGCCGACGACCTTCGGGGTGTTGCCGATCCCGAACTCCGAGTTGCCGGGGTCGACGCGCTCCGGGGAGAAGGCCAGGGCGAGGTCGGCGCCGACGCTCAGCCCCGACAGCTCCTCGAGGATCGGACGCAGGACCTCGTCGGTGGTCCCGGGGTACGTCGTCGACTCGAGCACCACCAGGGAGCCGCTCGTCAGGTGCGGTCCGATCGAGCGCGCCGCGCTCCGGACCATGGAGAGGTCGGGGCCACCGGCGGGGTCCAGCGGGGTCGGCACGCAGATGACGACGGTGTCTGCAGCGGCCACGACGGCGGGGTCCGTGCTCGCCCGGAACCCGCCGGAGACCATCTCGGCGATGTCATCGTCGCTGAGGTCGTCGATGTGAGAGGCGCCGGAGTTGAGGCTGGTGACGATCCGCTCGGAGGTGTCGAGGCCGGTGACCTCGAGGCCTCGCGCGACCGCCAGCTGGGCAAGCGGCACCCCGACATAGCCAAGACCGACCACGACTACACTGCCCACTGCTCTGTTCACTCCTCGAGGCTCGACCACGGGCAAGGCTCTCACGACCAGCGCCCCGAGGGGATCGTGCCCTGGGAGGAACGCATGTCCCCGCTGGTCCTGCACGTCACCGGTGCCCGGCCGAACTTCCCGAAGGCCGCGCCGGTGATCGCCGCCCTCGAGAGGCGCGGCGTGCGGCAGCTGCTGGTCCACACGGGTCAGCACTACGACCGCAACATGTCCGAGATCTTCTTCCGCGACCTCGGACTCCCTGAGCCGGACCTGAACCTCGGCATCGGCTCGGGGTCGCACGCCGTGCAGACGGCCGCGATGATGACCGCCCTCGAGACGGTCTTCCTCGACGAGCGTCCCGACCTGGTCGTCGTCTACGGCGACGTGAACTCGACGCTGGCGGCGGCTCTCGTGGCCGCCAAGCTCGGGGTCCGCTGTGCCCACGTCGAGGCCGGCCTGCGCAGCTTCGACTGGACCATGCCCGAGGAGGTCAACCGGGTCGTCACCGACCGCCTCAGCGACATCGTGTTCGCGACCAGTCCCGACGCGCTCGTGCACCTGGCCCGCGAGGGTGTGGACCCGGACCGGATGCACTTCGTCGGCAACCCGATGATCGACACGCTGCTACGGCTGCGTGACCGGTTCGACGGCTCGCGGGTCGTCACCGAGCTGGACCTGCCGGCGACGTACGCCGTGGCCACGTTGCACCGTCCCGGCAACGTCGACGACCCAGCGACCCTCGACCGGATGGTGGCCGCTCTGCGCAGGGTGGGGGACCGGATCGACCTGGTGCTCCCGGTGCACCCGCGCGGACGGCAGCAGCTGGAGGCCTCCGGACTGTTCGACCACCCGCGGGTGCACGCGACCGAGCCGCTCGGCTACCTCGAGTTCCTCGGGCTGGTCGCCGGGTCGGCACTGGTGGTCACCGACTCCGGCGGCATCCAGGAGGAGACCACGGTCCTCGGCGTCCCGTGCCTGACGCTGCGTCCCAACACGGAGCGCCCGGTGACCATCACCCACGGCACCAACCGCCTGGTCACCACCGAGGGCCTCGCCGGGCACGTGGACGCAGTGCTGGCGGGCGACGGCCCCACGCCCGGCGTCGTACCGCCGCTGTGGGACGGCGCGTCCGGCGAGCGGATCGCTGACGTCGTCGTCGACGTGCTCGCCTCCGCCGACTGAGCAGCGTCAGTCGAGCAGCGCCCGGACGACCCGCTCGGCGGCATGACCGTCGTGGAGCACGTGGTGGATGCGGTTGAGCTCTGCGACCGCGGCCGCGTGCTGGTCACGCAGCCCGTCGAGGTCGCGGAGGTGGTCGAGGACGCCGTCGAGGTCGGCCACCCGAGGTCCGGCGG
The DNA here is from genome assembly GCF_039543845.1 of Nocardioides endophyticus. Lineage (NCBI taxonomy): Bacteria > Bacillati > Actinomycetota > Actinomycetes > Propionibacteriales > Nocardioidaceae > Nocardioides > Nocardioides endophyticus. Next base: position 60,774 of record NZ_BAABKN010000033.1, read on the forward strand.
CGGTGCTGTCGAAGTCGAGGAGTGCCGGCAGCGCCGCGAGACGGGCGTCGTGGTCGGGCACGTGGAAGATCGCGGGCCGCCCCGTGAGCGCCCAGTCGAGACGCAGGTCCGAGTAGTCGAGCACCGCCGCGTCGGCGGTGAGGAGCACGTCGTCGAGCGCCGGTCCGTGCGTCACGTCGACGACCGGTGCCGCGCCCGGCTCGGTCTGCTCGATGCGCCGCATGCCGAGGGTGAGCACGAGATGGTCCTCGCCGAGCGCGGCCGCCAGTCGCCGTACGTCGAGCTCGGCCGGTGCCTGCGACCGGTGGGCCCGGTCCGCCGGCGCGTAGAGCACCACCCGATGGTCGAGCGGAACCCCCATCCGGGCGAGCACCGCGGCCCGCACTGCCTCGCGGTCGCGGTTGACCAGGCCGTCGTAGCGCGGGTAGCCGGTGACCAGCACCGCGCCGTCGAACTCGAACTCGCGGCGGTAGAGCTCCGCGACGGCCTCGTTGGGCGCGATCAGGGTCTGCCACTGCTGGTGCCGCCGAGCCAGCTCGAGGGCGACGGCGCGGGCAGTCTGACCGCGACCCCGCCAGGCGCTCACGCCGATCGGCCCGGTCGGGAAGCCCGCGAACGTCTGGACGGTTCGTTGGTCCGGATGCCTGACGAAGAATCCGGGCAGCTCACCGCTGGTCCACAGCATCGGTGAGCTCGCGAGCTGCGCGTACCACTCCCGGCTCCCGACCAGGACCGCGGCTGCTCCGTCAGGGACGGCGGCGCTGCGGCCCCGGACGGCCCAGTGGCGAGCGATGTCGGGCCGCAACCGGGCGAGCGCAGCGTCGAGGGCCGCCGGGCTGTCGCCCACGTCACCACCGGCGACATGAAGCAGGACGCCGGGCGTCGAGCTCGGTCCCGTCTGCCGCTGCTGGTGCGCCCGGCGCATCCGTTGCTGCACGTCGGGACGCCGCTCCTCGTCGTCCAGCGGTGCGCCGAGGACGGCGACGAGCGTGCCGTCCGAGCGCAGCCGCAGGGTCAGCCGGTGGTCGCCCCCGGCCTGCGAGTGGGGCAGGGTCCGGGCCAGCGCCGGAGCGGCCGTCGCCTCCACCTCGTCGCCGCCCTGCGTGGCGACGACCAGGGTGTAGCGGCCGTTGGGCGCGAGCGTCTCGACGCCGTACGGCGCGGTGGCCGTGGTCGCGAACCGCAGCCGGGCCGACTCTCCGACGGTCTCGACGGCGGTGACGGGCAGGTCCAGATAGCGACCGCGCCACCTGGCCGCCGCGATCTCGCCCTCGGCGAGCCCGGTCGTCACTGCCTCGACGAGGATCGCTCCGGGGCCCAGGTCGAGCCGCTCGACCCGGAGCTCCGGGCCGTCATCGACGCCCTCGTCGCTGTCTGCTGGCGGCCCGACGACCACCCGAAAGCCGCTGGCCGGGTCCCAGCCCGGCAACACCTGCACCGGGGTGCCGTGGGCGTCGCCGACCTGGGCGCGCAGCAGCTGCGCGGGCGATCCGTCGATCGCGTCGTACACCCCGGACTCCCGGACCACCGGTCCGTGGCTGAGCCGCACCCGCAGGGTCCAGGTCGTGGGGGACCCGGTGTCGATGAGGGTGGCCAGGTCTGCGGTGGCGTCGAAGGCCGAGTGCAGGTAGCTCACGTTGCCGTCGTTGGCCCACTGGTCGACCTCGGGGTCGGCCGCCGCCCTGATCGAAAGGGGAGCGACGGTCCCGGCGCCGCCGACGAGCCAGGCTTCGAGCTCTCCGGACCGGTCCTCGGTGCCCAGCCCCGGGACCAGTGCCCAACCCGAGATCCGGAGCGCGGACCCGTCGACCGCCACCCACCGGAGCCCGGTGCGCAGCGTCGTCTCGGAGTCGGCCAGCGACCAGAGCTCGGCGGGGACCAGGTCGCCGACGGACGTCGGAAGGTCGGGTACGGCGAACATCCGGTCGCCAACCACCCGGACCGCTGGCTGGCCGGCGGTGCGGAAGTGCTCGTCGGCGATGCTCAACGCATCCCACTGCCGCTCGGCGCACAGCCAGGCGCGGACCGCGCGGTCGTGCCGGACGGTGCGCAACGCACGGGGCGTGGCGCGGTCCAGGAAGGTGCGGTACGTCGTGGCGAGCGCCTCGCGGTACTCGTCCGAGCCGGTCAGGGCGTGCGGCAGGAAGGGCGGGAAGTCGATGTCGAGACACCGGCCCACCCAGGCGTCGTACGTCGCCTCACTCGCCTCTGCCCGGAGCAGGTCGTAGGCCTCCTCCTTCACGGTGATCCGGTCCAGGAGGTTCTGCATGACGGCCTTCTGCTGGCCCGTGCTCGTCAGGTCCTCGCGCGCCCGCCAGCGGTACGTGACTCGGGCGAGGACATCGAACCGGTCCGCACGGACGTAGGCCGCCAGCATCGGGACGTGGTCCTCGTAGGCGGTCCTGGCGCCGAAGCCCCCGATCCGGTCGCGCCAGAAGGCGGTGCGGAACACCCGGTTGCAGGCGATGATGTCCTGCATCGCCGCCGGGAAGTCGTCGATGGTCGTGGCGATCCGGTCGACCTCGTGCACGGTCCGGCCCCAGGCGACCTGGCGCGCCACGCCGTGCCTGGTGCGCTGGGCGGCACCGACCACGAAGTCGGAACCGGATCGACGCAACGTGCGGACCATCGCCTTGTACGCCGACCGCGGGACTGTGTCGTCGGAGTCGCAGAAGGTGAGGAACTCACCCCGCGCCTCGGCGACCCCGTGATTGCGGGCGGCGCCCTGCCCGGCGTTCGGCTGGGTGAGGACGCGCAGCCGCGGGTCGCGAGCGGCGTACTGCCGCAGGATCTCGAGACAGCCGTCGGTCGAGCCGTCATCGACGGCGATCACCTCGAGGCCGGTCAGCGACTGGCCGAGGACGCTGTCGAGACACTCAGCGAGGTACGGCTCGACGTTGTAGACCGGGATGACGACGGTGAGCGCCGGCGCCGCCTCGGGAGTGTCTGCCGGCTCGTCCGCCCGTCCGGCCTTCCGCGACCACCCTCGGCCGCGAACGACATCGACCACGCGGCGGCGAGCATCTGAGTCGGTCATCGGCCTGTTCTTCGCGGTTGGGCGGAGTACGCCGAAGCCTATGGCACGCCTCCTGGGTCGGAGCCTGCCGTGCCCTAGGCTGGGTCGCCGGTCCCGGGCGGCAGCCCGAGTGGCCCCGGAACACACCGAGGAGCGCCGTGGCTGCAGGAGCGTGGGGGAGCGCACGAGCGCTGGCCGGCCGGGTCCGCCGTCGTCTCCGCGGGCAGCCGGCGACCGTCGCGGATGCCCCGGACCGTCCCGCCGTCCTGGACGAGGAGCTGCTGGGGCTGGCCGTCGACCTGCTCGGGGACCGGCTGGCGCCCCGTATCGCGGTCGTGGCCGAGGAGCGCCCGAAGCCCCTGGTCCGGGCACTGCGACGCCGGCTCGAGGGGGCGACCGTGAAGGTCGTCCCCGCCGACACCAGCCCGTCGCGGCGCCACGTGACGGTGACCGTTGCCGGACCCTTCGACCTGGTGCTCGACCTCACCGGTGTCGAGCAGGGCCGCAAGGGGCGGTTCCAGGAGGTGTTCAACCAGCTCACTGCCGGCGGCCACCTGGTGATCGCGGGCGGAGCGCCCGACCTGCCCTCCCTGACCGAGGCCCCGACCGAGGACTCGAGCCCGTTCGAGACGTTGTTGGCCGGCGCCGCGAAGCGCGTCGGCAAGCGGATCCCCCCGGAGCGCAAGCGGGTCCGGATCCACGAGTACGACGAGCAGGCGGTCGCCGACGCGCTCACCGAAGCCGTCGTACGCGGCGAGCACCTGGTGCTGACCAACGGCGCCGGTCCGGCGCTGGCCAAGCTGCGCGAGGAGGAGGGCAACCGCGTCATCGAGCGTCGTCCCGAGCTCGGGCACGCCATCGTCGAGGTGGTCGACGGCCTGCGGTTCACCTCCCGGTGCGACCTGCGGGAGAGCGCGTCGACCCGCGGCCCCAAGCAGCCGACGGAGTACGACGCGCCGGCGGCGTACCTGCGCGACTACCGCGACGTCATCGTCGCGCCGGGCCAGATCGTCGCCGATGACCGAGTGCTGTGGCCGGACACGTTCCGTCACAACGCCCGCAAGCGACTGCGCAACGGCCACACGATCGAGGTCGCCCCCGGCTACGCCAGGCTGCCGTTCGACACGACCGACCTGCCCGTGCTGGAAGGCACCTACTTCCACCTCGACAACGAGGTGCGCGGCCACTTCGGGCACCTGCTGACGGAGCAGGTCTCACGACTGTGGGCCTGGCCGCGCGCCAAGGAGCTGGTCCCCGACCTCAAGGTCCTGGTGGGCACCAACCGTCGGCCCGACCTGATGTCCTACGAGCTCGTGATCTACGGCGCCGCCGGCATCCCGGCGGAGGACATCGTGCTGATCCGCGAGCCGGTGCGGGTCGAGCGGCTGCTGTCGGCAGGACCGATGCTGTCGAACCCCGAGTACGTGCACCCGGCCATCGCGGACACGTGGCGGAGGATGGGCGACGCGCTCGCCGCGGACGCCGAGGACAAGCCGCGCCCGGATCGGATCTTCTGCTCGCGCCGGATCAAGAAGCGCGCCTGCAACAACACCGAGGAGGTCGAGGAGATCTTCCGCGCCGCCGGGTTCGAGGTGATCTTCCCGGAGGAGTACCCGTTGGCCGAGCAGGTGGCGATGTTCCGATCGGCGAGCGTGCTCGCGGGCTTTGCCGGCAGCGGGTTGTTCAACGTCTGCTTCGCCCCCGAGCCGACCCACCTGATCATGCTCAGCTCGGAGGCCTACTGGGCCCGCAACGAGTACCTCATGGCCTCGGTGCTCGGCCACCGGATCGACTCGATCACGTCGCTCCCCGACACCCCGGGCGTCTTCCAGTCGTCGTTCACCTTCGACATCGACAACGAGGGACGCTACCTCGCGGAGGTCCTCGCCGGTCTCGACGACCCCGCCGCGTCCAGCGGGTCCTGACACGGTCTCGCCGCCGAGGCCCGGCGCCGGGGCCACGTGCCTCGGCGGGATACGATCGGTCGCTCGTCGGGGGATAGGGAGAGAGGGCAACGCATGCGTGCACGCCAGCGCGTCGAGCGAGTGCTGGTTCGAGCCGGGAAGGCCACCCCCGCGAGCGTCCGCGGCCCACTCGGACGGGCGACCCGCGCCTTCCGCGGTCGCTGGCAGGGTCCGCGCGTCACCGTCGTCGTGGCGGTGAGCGACACCGAGACCCGCCGGGTGACCCCCTGCCTGAAGTCGATCCGGGGACAGCGCCACCGCAACCTCGACGTGCTCGTGGTGCCCTACGGCCCCGCGTCCGGAGCGCTCGCGGCCGCCCGCGAGCAGGCGGCCGAGGACTGGCGGATCCGCATCCAGCCCGCTGCCGGCGACCTCGCCTCGGCTTGGAACGCCGGCGCCGCCCGCGCCCGCACCGGCTATCTCGTCTTCGTGCGCGGCGGCGACGACCTCTCCACGAACGCGCTCGAGCGCCAGGTCGCCTGTCTCGAGGAGACTGGATCGGCCATGGCGGTCGGCCAGATCGAGCCGCCGCTGTCCCTCAATGCATCGGTGGAGTCGCCCTTCGAGGCCGCCCACCAGACCGAGATCCGCGGCACCACGCTGGCAGCCTCGCCGGTCGCGATCACCGACCTCGGGATCGGCAATCGCATGCTGCGTCGTTCCTTCTGGGCCGACGCGGGCCTCCGGTTCGACCCACGCGACCGCCTGGGGACCGAGTTCGCGCTCGCGACGTACGTCGCGGCCCCGTCGTTCGATCTCCTCCGCGACGCCGCCTACATCCCGACCCAGCGTCGCGAAGGCGTCAGTGTCGGAGCGGTCCGCGACGTGCTGTCCGAGCTCGATGTGTGGCTGGACGAGCACGCCGCCATCCAGCGGTCCGTGGCTGCCCTCGAGCTCCCCGACGTGCTCGACTGGTGGCTCTGGGGCACCCTCGACGCCGCGATCCAGCCGTTCCTCGGCGACGTGGAGCGCGCGACCCCCGCGCAGTGGACCCGCCTGCGGGAGGTGGTCGACGAGCTCGTCGCGTCCGGCGGCGAGAGTGCCTGGGCGGCGCTTCGGGCGGACTCGCGCGTCAAGCTGTGGCTGATCCGCGAGGACAAGCGCCAGGAGCTCGAGGACTACGTGACAGCCCGGTTCTTCGAGCGGTCCCACCGTCCGACCGAGGTCCGCGACGGCGTCGTGCTCGCCCACCTGCCGTACTTCGAGGACCCTGCGGTCGGCGTACCGAGCAGCACCTTCGTGATGCACGAGTCCGAGACGCCGCTGTGGGCTGTTCTCTACCGGGTCCAGTGGGTGAGCCCGCAGCTCCTCGAGCTGCGTGGGTTCGCCCGGATCCAGCACGTCGAGCTCGGCCCGGACACCGAGCTGCGGGCCCGGCTCGTGGAGCGCGGCACCGGCGAACGGGTCGTGCTCGACGTGTCGCGGTACGCCGACGACCGCGCGAACCTCTTCGCAGGCTCGCGCTACCAGGACTACGCCGAGGGCGCCTTCACCATCGCGGTCGACACCACCGCCCTGGCCGGGCGTGCCGTCGAGCGCGGCAGTGAGACCACATGGTCGTTGGAGCTCGAGATCCGTGCCCAGGGGACGACCCGTCGCGGCACCCTCGCCGAGGTCGACGACCGGGCCTCGGCCGGCATGGTCGAGACCGGGCACCTGGGAGACCGGCACCTGCGTGGCGCACGCGTGGGGATCCGCGGCCGCAATGCCTCTCGGTTCCGTCTGGTCGCGGCGCCCGCCTCGAAGCCGCAGCTGGTCGAGGCCTCCGTCACTGGCACGACCGTGCGAGCCACTGTCGACCCCGGGGGCGAGCGCCTGACCGAGGTTCGCGCGGTCGACGACGTCGGCATCGTCGCTCGAGCGAGGTGCGCGGACACGTCGAGCGGGACCACGTTCGCCCTCGAGCTGAGCCGGCCGCGTCCGGCCGACCCGCCGCGCCGGCTACGCCTCCTGGCTGTGACCGCGACCGGCCGCGAGGTGCCGGTCGCCTGGCCCGCCGACGCGCCGCAGTGGCTCGCTGAAGGCACCGGTGCGATCGCTCTCACCCGGTCGGACACCGGTGACGTCGACGTGGTGGACGCCCTCGGGACGCTCGTCGTCGAGGACGTCGAGCTCGGGGCCGGCGACATCGAGGTCACCGCGCGCTGGCTGGGCACCGCCCCGGCCCGGTACGAGGTCACGCTGGGCCGTCGACGCAACACCGTGGTCGGCCAGGTGACCGAGACCGACGGTGCGACGCTCCGGATCCGGTTCAGCACTCTCTGGGACGAGTGGGGTCTCGGCGAGACCCACATCCCCGCCGGCAGCTACCGGTTCCGCGTCGAGTTCGGGCCCCAGGCCGCGCCCCACGAGGGCCGGGCGCTGGTGGGAGAGTCACTGCTCGACCGGCTGATGGACTTCTCCGTGTCCGACGAGTTCCGGATGCGCGCATCGCGCAGCGGCCGCGAGGCCGGCGTGATCCTCCTGTCGCCGCTCGCGGACGAGGACCGCGGCCAGCTCGCCCAGGCCCGGTTGCAGGAGTGGTACCGCACCTGCGACCTGCCCATCGACGAGTCCGCGGTCTACCTGCAGTCCTACACCGGGGTCACCGCCACGGACAGCCAGCTAGCGATCCACCACGAGCTGCGGCGTACCCGCCCGGACCTGACGATCTACTGGGGGGTCGTCGACCGTGCGTCGGCGGTGCCCGAGGGCGGCACGCCGGTGCTGATGCACTCGCGGGAGTGGTACCGACTGATGGCCACCGCGCGCTACGTGTGCCTCAACATCGACCTGGACCGCTGGTTCGCCCTGCGCCCGGGGCAGCAGGTGCTCCAGACGTTCCACGGCTATCCCGCGAAGTCCATGGGCATCCGGATGTGGGACGCCAAGGGCTACACGCCGCGTCGCATCGAACTCGAGCTGGCCCGCACCTCCGCGGACTGGTCGATGATCCTGACGCCGTCGCCGGAGATGGATGAGCACTACCGTCGCGAGTACCGGTACGACGGTCCGATCCACAGCGAGGGCTACCCCCGCGACGATGTGCTCGTGTCCCAGGACGCGGAGCGGATCCGCGAGGAGACCCGGGCGCGGCTGGGGATCTCACCGGGTCAGCGCGCGATCCTCTACGCGCCCACCTGGCGTGACGACCTGGCGACGAACTGGCGCCGGGCCGAGGTCATGCACCACCTCGACGTCGAGGTCGCCAGCCGCAAGCTCGGTCGTGACTACGTCCTGCTGATGCGAGGGCACCGTTTCCACGGCACGGCGCAGACCGAGGGCGATGCCCAGCTCGTCGACGTGACGCACTACCCGGAGATCAACGACCTGATCCTGGCCTCGGACGCGGCGGTCCTCGACTACTCGTCGTTGCGCTTCGACTTCGCGCTGACCGGACGACCGATGGTCTTCCTGGTCCCCGACCTGGACACCTACACCGGCGGCGTACGCGGTTTCCTCTACCCCTTCGAGGAGTCGGCTCCCGGCCCCCTGGTGGACACACCGGACCAGGTGTTGGCTCTGCTGCGCGACCTGGACGGTCTGCAGCGGGAGTACGCCGGCGAGCTCAAGGCGTTCCACGACCGCTACAACTACCTGCAGGACGGCCGCTCGGCCGCCAAGGTCGTCAAGGCCTTCTTCGGCTGACGCCACTCCGTCCTCGGAGAATCGGAGGACAAACGCCGAGTCGGCGCCAAATGACCCGCGAGTCGGCGCAAAATGACCCACAGTGGGGTCACTTTGCGCCGACTCGCGGGTTAACTAGCGCCGACTCGGCGATTTCAGGTTCGCGGCACTAGTGACCCGGATTTGAGATCCGCTGCATAAGTCGTCCGAGGCTGCTGAGGATCTGTT
>NZ_BAABKN010000034.1:0-22100 GCF_039543845.1 Nocardioides endophyticus
TACGGAAGCACGAGTGGCCTCCAATCCGCCGGCCGAATCAACCGCAGTCATTCTGGGCGCTGTGACGCACCATCGGCGACACGAAAGCGTCTCACTCGGCAGCACTCGCGTCCCCAACGGCGCGGGTGGCGCGGGTGCCCAGCGACGCCGACATGATCGACTCCGCCGCCTTCCGCGTTCGGTCCTCGGCGGTCGGCCAGAGGTGGGCGTAGGTGTTGAGCGTCGTCGTCGCCTTCGCGTGGCCTAGCGACCGCTGGACGGTGACCACGTCGCACCCGGCTGCGATGAGACCCGAGGCGTAGAAGTGCCGGAGGTCGTGAAGCTTGATACCCGAAAGCCCAGCGTCTCGGAGCGTCTTGCGCCACCAGTAGCCGACGGTGTTCTGGTGTGGCGGACCGTCGCCCTCCCCGGCGAATAGCCATCGCTCCTTGCCCGTCGTGCCGTACGCGGCGACGTATTCGGCGAACACGTTCACCAGGCTGTCGGCGAGGTAGACGACGCGCTCGGACCCGTATTTGGGTGCCCGAACGTCGATTGCTCCGCCGTTCACGCGCTGGATCTGACGGGACACCTTCATCGACTTCCGCAGGAAGTCGATATCGCCGAGCCGGACGCCGGCGGCCTCGCCCAGCCGCAGACCGGCGAACGCGCACAGGGCGATGAACGGCTGGAACCGTTCGTCGGCGACGGCCATCAGCTGCCCGACTTCCTCTGGGGTCGGGACGGACATCGCGACGTCGGCTCGGCGGCGGCGGGGGAGACGTACTCCGTCGGTCGGATCCGATCCGATGACCCGGTCCTTCATTGCGGCGCGGAACACAGACCGGATGTTGACGAACCTCGTCTTGACCGTGCCGGGGGCGAGACCGGCGGCGTTCATCTGCTTGATCCAGGTCTCGACGTCCGAATGGCGAACACTCTTCATCGGCTTCGCCGCGAACGGCACGGACCTGGCCGCCAGCGACATCGCGAGCACGGTGCCGGGTGCCCAGATCTGACGAGCCGACCACTCGCCGAAGTAGGCCGAGAACGTGATCCGTCCGGCCCGTGGATCGGCGTACGTGCCGGTGACGACCGTCGAGGTCACCTGGTCCAGCCACCGCTGGGCGTCGATCTTGCGGTCGAAGTGCCGGGAGTGCTCCTTGCCGGTCTCGTCGCGGTACCGGGCCCGCCACTTGCCGTTGGTGCGCTTGGCGATGCTGCCCGTCATGGTGATGCTCCTCCCGAGATCGCTCCATCGTCTCTCTGGGGTCCGACGTCGGCACAGCGTCAGCGGCGCTTCTGTGAACGATTGGTCTGTTCGGTGAGCCAGAGGATGAGGTCGGATCGCCAGTAGCGGACGTGTCGTCCGACCTTGAAGCTGCGCGGGCCGGTGCCGAGGTGGCGCCAGTAGCGGAGCGTGCCTTCGGGCTCACGCAGGAGGGCGCAGGCTTCCTGGAGCGTGAGCATCTCGTCGCCGAGGTGCAAGTTGGAGCGGCGGTTTTCGTTGGGGCCTGTCGGTGATGCGGTCATGGTCGCGTTCCTTGCTGGTTGTCGTCGTAGACGGTGTGTCCGGATCGGCCAGCGTGGACCGTCAGGTATCCACGCTTTCGGGATACCTGCGGGGGATAGCTGCCTGGAGATCGGTGTTTGTGCAGGTCAGCAGGTATCCCTAAGTCGTGTGCCGGCGGGGCTTGCGAAGGGTTGGTTCGCGTCGGTCAGCATGGACTGTGGGTGTTACCGGATTCCGGTAACAAGCAGGGGGAACGCAGTGGGGGACGCAGGGGGAACGTTGCGTTTGCGCAGGTCAGCAGCGTTCCCCCGAAAGTTCTGTCGCATTTCTGCCGAGGGCTTGTCAGAGCCCGACTCCGGGTGTCGTCGGTCTCGATGGCCCGGGTCCCAGGGTGGGGGGAACGTAGCTGCGGCGGGGTTGGAGGCGGGGTCCGTAGCGGTCGATGGCGTCGATCGCCTGGCCGCGTGCGTGCGCTGGTCCGAGGTCGGCGCGGTCCCGACCGAAGACCTCGCCCCATTGCCGGCGGGCGTCGTCGAGGTCCTCGGCGACGAGGTGGGCGGTGTTGTGCTCGCGGCCGCGGGTCATCGCGACGTATGCCGCGGCGGCGCCGGTGTGCTCGCCGATGAGGACGTGGGCAGCGGGGACGGTCTCGCCCTGGGCGCCGTGCACCGTGGTGGCGAAGGCGAGCTCCACGAACCGGGTGGCGTAGTCGGCCGGGACCACCCGATCGCGCCGGTGGCCCCGCCGGTGATCGTGGAGGATGAGGCTGCCGTCCTCGCCGATGCCGGCGACGGTCCAGGTCTGCCGGTTCGCGACCTGGAGGTCGGGGTCGTTGCGTCGGGTCGCGACCCTGTCGCCGAGCCCGATCAGCTCACCCGCAACCGTGGTCAGCGGTTCGCCCGGATCGACCTGACCATCGGCGTGGTGGTCGCGGATGGTGGCGTTGAGGGCGGCGACCTGCTCGCGGGTGTCGGCGATGACCAGCTCGCCCGCAGCGCCTGCTTCCGCGAGCGCTGTGGTGCGTTCGACGTCGCTGCCGTGCAAGACGATGTCGCCGCGACGCCGCAGGGTGTCGAACACTTCGCCCGGGTCTTCGCCGGTGCGCATTCTGAGCGTGAGTGCCGCGTAGTCGGGGTCGGCGAACCGGTGCACGCTCTCGAGGGTGACGACGGCGGACGGGTGGGCGTAGGCGATGGCGTGGTCGAGGACTCCGCCGCGTCCGACGGCGGGGAGCTGGTGCCGGTCCCCGACGAGCCCGATCCTGGCGCCGGTCTCGTCGGCGATGGTGAGCAGTGCGTTGGCGGTGTCCTGGGTGAGCATCCCGGACTCGTCGACCAGCAGCAGATCGCCTCGCTGGAGGCATGCCGATGGCTGTGGATCGGGGGCGGGGTGGCGGGTCCAATGCCCGTCGGAATCCCAGCGCCACCCGTGCTGGTGGATCAGCCAGGACGCGGAGTGGCCGTCGGCGCCGGTCTCTGTGGCGGCGACCTCGGCTGCCTTGAGTGTGGGGGTGACGACCAGCATCCGGCGTCCTTGCCGGGCGAGCAGCTCATGGGTGCTTCGGAGGGCGGTGGTCTTCCCGGCTCCGGCCGCGCCTTCGACCACGACAAGTCTCCCGGTGCCGGCCAAGGCTCTGGTGACGGCTGCCTGCGTCGGGTCGGTGCGGACCATGCCGCGGCCAGGGAGCCGTGCCGGTCGCGCCGGATCAGTACCGCGGCGAGCGAGTCGGGTGATCAGGTCTGCCTCGACCTCGAGGACCCGCGGGGAGGTGAGTGCGCGCAGGTGCTCGGGGACATCCGTGCGGGCCAGCAACCGGGTGCACTGGTCGACGGCGCGGATGCTGATGTCCTCGGCCAGCTCGATTCGGACACTCGTGTCGGCGACCAGACAGATCTTGGCCAGCAGTACCTCGACCCCGCCGCGGACGTCGGCGGCGTTCCACGCCGACCGTCGTGTCCCCAGGCGGGAGATCACGAGGTCGGCGGCGGCGTCCCTGTCGATCCACCCCGGCCGGGTGCCCTCGAGCCGAACCGGACTGGCCGGGTCGACGTACCCGAGCTCGCGGAGCTCGGCGTTCCACCGGGCCACGAGCTCCGCGCCGTCCTGCGGGACCACCTTGTCCGGGCGCGCCTCGGCCCACGCGCGGCGGTCCCACACCTCTCGCAGCCGCGGGCCGGGCTCGGCGGCGGGAGATTCGAGGTGCTCGCGGCGCCACTCGGCCTCGTAACGGTCGACGTGGCGGCGGATCTGCGCACTCCTCGCTGAGAACGACCCGACGTACGGTGCGAGCTCGTGGATCTCGTTCGTCTCCGGGTCCAGGCTCAGCCCGTGCGCCGCGAGCACTGCCCGGAAGGTCGGGTCGGTGGCGACCGCGGCGTGGCCGATCCCGTTGATCGCCTCGATGGAGTCGCGGATCCCGACCGAGTGGATCCCGCGCCATGCCCCGGCGGCCCAGACCCGGGCGTTGACCTGGAGGTGGAGGTGTCGGTGCGGGTCCCCAGCTCGTGACGTGTAGTGCCGGATCGCCGCCGCCTCAACGTTCTCGATCGGAACCTGGACCTGCCGGCCCCGAGGCCCCACCCGGGTCGTTGCATGCTCGGCGACCCAGCCGACGATCTCCGCGGCAGCCCGGTCCTGCGCTGCGTCCAACGCGGCCGATACCTCCGGGTACAGCGCGGCTGCCAATGACCACGTCTTCGGACCGTTGACAACGACCTCGACGAACCGCAGCGCGTTCGCATCGTCACGGACCCGGCCCTTGCTGATTCCGGTGTCGACATCGATGCCGGCAACCCAATCCTCGTAGGTGTCGCCGTCCATCGAACCCGCCTGCTCGACTCCGGCTTCGCGCGACGCGGTGAGCCGCTCGGCGACACCGGTGCCCTCGCCGAGGTAGTAGTCATCGGCACGGGATCGGTCCCGCTCGACATAGGCCCGAGCCGCCTTCGCAGCGCCGCGGTAGAACTTCACCCCGCCATGCACACCGATCACCCCGCGATCACCGGTCTCACGGTGTCCGTCGACAACCAACGGACCCCTAGAAATGCCGCGTGGGCCGCCCGACACCAGGCGACCCAACTACGAACCTTCGTAGCATGCGTGCCGCCTGGAAAGGGAGGTGTTGAGAGAGGAGAAGGGCGGGTATCTGAAGGGGATTCTGGGGACCATCGGTGGTCAACGAAGATCAATCAGTCGGGAGACTGGGCGGTCCGATGTGAGCGGCCGGCGGCAGCCTGCGGCGTGGGCGGAACTAGCCCGCTAAGGGGCCCCCTTCCCGGTTTGCTAACCGGGCGGGGCATCTGGGGCATGGCGTCCAACAGCGGCCCACGCCCCGCTCCGCGTCTCGCAGGCGGTTCGGCTTACGGACGTCCGTCCACCCGAGATGCGGACGGGACAGAGCCCGAGATCCCGATGTGAGGGGCGATGAGTTCATGGCCGATCAGCGATGACGCAGAAGAGGTTGCCCTCGGCGTCCGCCAAGACCACGAAGTCTGCGTCCTCGGGGTAGGGCGAGCTCCTCCGAGAGTTCATCATCGACCCTCGACGCAACTATCAGCCCACCGGCGCCCCCAAAGGCCCACTCAAAGAGCCCTGACTCGGCTCGACGGCGTGCCGGGGTATCACCTGGCCGGTTCGCGCCTCTTATCCAGCATCACACCTGGGGCTGGCGAGGAGCCGACATGAACGAGATCTTCCGATTCCTGATGATGCGACCGGCCGAGCCGGCCGACCCGGTCGGGGTGACGCCGTCCGCGGCGTACGTCGCCCGGATCGACGAGGCCCGACAGCACGCCGAGGGCCGCGAGGCGCTCAAGCAGGCCAGCCGGGCGATCATCGCCGACCACGGCGTGACCAGGCTGGACGACCTCCCGGTGGCGGTGGCTCTGCTGCGGCTTGAGGCGGCGTTGCGCGCGCTCGCCGCCGACGCGCCGGCCGGCAGCTTCGTGGCCGCGGTGACCGCGGCGGTCAAGGACGCGCTCGGTGACACCCCGAAGAAGGTGATCGCCGCCGCGGCCACCACCCGGGCGCGGGAGACCATGCAGGACTTGCTGATCGCGGCCAAGCTGCTCTCCGCCGACGACCGCGTGGAGGCGGTCCGGATCGAGACCGCGCTGCGCGTGCTCGACCTGGTGCGGCGGATCGCCGACGGCAGTGGCCCGGTCGAGGACGCCGCGGGCCTGATGGCCGCGCTGGGTCGCTCCACCGAGATCGGCCCGCTGCTGCCGCGCCGCGACAAGCCGAGTCGGCAGCCGGAGCAGCCGCCGCCGGACGACGGGCCCTCCGAGGTCGACCGGCTGCGGGAGCGGATCGGTCGGCTCAGCGCCGCCGCCGACGCCCTCACCCGGCTCGACCCCACGGCGTTCGACCGCCCGGCCGACAAGGAGGGCGGGCGTCCCGACGCGCAGCCCTCGCCGAAGGCCTTCGTCAACCGCCGGCTGGCCGAGGCCGGCCGTGCGGGGGAGTTGACGGCGTTCGAGAACGGCGCGGTCGCCTCCTACGTCGCGGATCTCGACCTGGTCGCTCTGGCCGGCGACGTGGCCGCCGACAACCGGGCGGCGGGCCCGCGGCTAGTGCTGACCCGCGAGGCCATCGCCGGCCTGGCGCCCGAGGTGCAGAAGACGATGTCGGCGCTCGAGGTTGACCTGACCGCCACTACCACGCCGACCGCGCTGGAGCGGCTGGGCACCGAGCTGGTCACCCTGCACGGGCAGCTCGGCGAGCTGGAGAATGCGGAGAGCTACGTCCAGCTCATCGGCACCTCCGTGGTCGAGGTGGACGGCATGCACACCTGGGGCAAGGCAGGATCGGTGAGCGTTCCGAGCAGCCATGGCAGCGTGCAGCCGGTCGGGGTGGGCGACCTGCTCGTCGTGCGCCAGCAGATCAAGAAGTACGAGGGCGGCGAGCTCGCCCACATCGAGAACGTCCTGGACGGCGAGTCGCACCAGCGCCGAGTGATGCGGGCCAAGGAGTCCGAGACCACGATCACCGTCGAGGAGGAGGAGAGCAAGGAAGAGGAGCGCGACAGCCAAACCACCGAGCGCTTCGAACTCCAGCGCGAGGCGGCCTCCGTGGTCAAGGACGACGTGTCGCTCAAGGCCGGGCTGTCGGTGTCGGGGTCCTATGGGCCGACGGTGGAGTTCAAGGCGTCGGCCGACTTCGCCATGGACCACAGCAAGGAGGAGTCGGCCAAGACAGCCTCGAAGTACTCCAAGGAGGTCACCGAGCGGGCGGCGTCCAAGGTGACCGAACGCCGACGTACCCAGACCGTGCTGCGCACGCTGGAGAAGTTCGAGGACACCACCGAGCACGGGATCAACAATCCGGCCGGCAACGGGCACGTGATCGGCGCCTACCAGTGGGTCGATAAGGTCTACGAGGCGCAGGTCTTCAACTACGGCAAGCGGATGATGTTCGACCTGATGATCCCCGAGCCGGGCGCGTTCTGGCTGCACGCGACCACCATGAAGCCGATGCCCGGCACCAGCACCACCAAGCCCACGCCGTTCACGCTGACGCCGGCGCAGATCGACGAGTGGAACTACAGGTACTACGTCCACCTCTACCAGGTGGCCGGGGTCAAGCCGCCGCCCGCGCCGTACGTCGCGGTCTCCAAGACCGTGGACGGCGCTGCGAGCGACGACGACGACGGCGTGCTGACCAAGATCGCCGACGTGCCGGTGCCCGACGGCTACCAGGCGGTCACCGCCAACACCACCGGGTTGCTGGCGTTCTGGCATGACGACTGGAGCGTCGACTACGCAGTCGGCAAGACCAGCTGGCGGCAGAACGGCGGCACCGGCTGGAGCCACGGCTACACCCTCGGCAACGAGGAGGGCGCGCTCCCGTTCGCGGTGAAGACCTTCCACGTGGCCAACGTCGCGGTCGCCGTCGAGGTGACCTGTCAGCGGACGACGCGCGTGCTGGACGCGTGGAAGCTGGAGACCCACGCCGCGATTCAGCAGGGCTACCTCAAGCTGCTGCGCGACTATCAGGACGAGCTGGCCGCGCTCCAGGTGCAGGCGCAGAACGCGATCGCCGGGCGTAACCCCGCCGAGAACCGGCAGATCGAGCGGGCCGAGCTGCGCAAGCACGCGATCGCGACGCTGACCGCGCAGCAGTTCGACCTCTTCGGCGCGGTGGCGACGGCGCCCGAGGGCTTCCCGGAGCTGGACCTGGCCGAGGCCGACGCCGAGGGCCGTTACGTGCGGTTCTTCGAGCAGGCCTTCGAGTGGGAGCAGATGATGTACCTCTTCTACCCCTACTACTGGGGCCGGAAGACCAACTGGCTCAACCGGGCGCTGCTCCAGGACGTCGACCCGCAGTTCGCCGACTTCCTCAAGGCCGGGTCCGCGCGGGTGGTGCTGCCGGTGCGGCCGGGTTTCGAGACCGCGGTGGCGCACTTCCTGGACACCGGCGAGATCTGGGACGGCGCCAACCCGCCGCTGCTGACCAGTCCGCTCTACGTCTCGATCATTCAGGAGATCAAGGAACGCGACCTGGCGCCCGGCGATGAGGTGGCCCAGGGCGACCCGTGGGACGTCCGGCTGCCGACCACCCTGGTCCGGCTGCGGCCCGACGGCTCGCTGCCCACATGGGCCAAGGACGCCAATGGCGTCTGGCAGCCGGTCTGATGGCCGCTCCGCCGCGCTACCGGATCCACCCGGCGATCGGGATCGCGCGGGTCGGCAACGCCGACCCGGACGACTTCTTCGTCGGACCGGAGCGGCCCGGGCAGGCGGTGGTAGGCGTCTCCGGCGTGGGGACTGCGGTCCCGCCGTTCAAAGCCGGCGGCCGGCTCAAGCGGCAGGCAGCGCGCTTCCGGGTCTGGGAGTACGTCGACAAGGGCGGCGTGTGGACGCCTTCTCGCGAGGTCAACCTCGACGAGAAGGACGTCGTCGACCTGACCTGGACCGTCCACGTGGCCAACAAGAAGGCCTCGTTCTTCACCTTCGACGGGCTGGCCGGGTCGCCGCTGCTGCCCAAGCAGCCCTCGCGGGTACGCCGCAACGCCGGCGTCCCAGACCGCCGTACCCTCGAGATCGACCCCCTCCCGCGGGCGGTGGCCGGGCGCAGCGCCAAGCCGGTCCCGCTCGATAAGGGCGGCAGCGGCAACCCCAAGAAGGAGTCCTGGCCCGTGCCGCAGCCGACGCCGGCGATCACCTCGCTGGGCCAGCTGCGCACCGATGCCAAGGGCCGGCTTGTTTTCGTGCCGGGGCCGGCCACCTGCGGGGTGCGCGGCGGCGCGCCGATCACTACCTACGCCAACAACGACGGCTGGTTCGACGACGTGTGCGACGGCCCGGTCAGTGCCCGGCTCCGGATGAAGGTCGACGGCAAGACGGTGACCGTGCCGGTCGACCCTGCATGGGTACTGGTCGGGCCGCCCGACTTCGCCCCCGACCTGCCGCAGCAGGTCTCCCTCTACGACTGCCTGCTCGACGTAGCCGTCCGCGACGGGCTGGTGCCCAAGGACGAGGCGCTCTACACGACCGGTGCGCTCGACCACGTCGCCGGGCTGGCCAAGGATCTCGGCGGCGGCGGGACCACGCTGTCGTCATACAAGGTGCGCTTCGATGAGGACGTCGCGCCGATCCTGCGGGCGACGCTGGCCTCGATGTGGGTCTGGGGACCGGCGCAGAAGGCGCACGGCTCGATGGGCGGGCCAGTGCCTGCGGCCGCGATGTGGGGCTACCTTAGCGATCCCGCGCAGCCCGACACCTTCCGCAAGCTGTTGTTCGGGCGGCTGCGCAAGCCGGGCACCCGCGGCGCGACACCGGTCGACGACATGCCGCGGCTGCTCGGTGACGACCCCTACGACAAGTTCAAGACCGGCCTGATCGGGCTCAGCCTGACCGTGACGCAGTACGCGATCATGGAGCGCTGGGCGGCCGGCGCCTTCCTGGCCTCTGCCTTGGGGCCGGCGTCGCTGACGACGCCGCCGATGCCCGCCGCGGTCACGCCGGGTGGCCTGGACCGGGCAGCGCTGGAGTTCGCCTCCGGCGGGGCGTTCTACCCCGGCATCGAGTGCGGCTGGGCGATCCGCGAACGCGGAGTCTTCGCTGCGCCCTTCCGGGTCAAGGTCGGCGACGGGAGCAGGTACGTCGGGGACGCGAAGGGCAGCGTGGTCGGTCCCGGCTACTTCTCCCGGCAGATGGCGCTGCCATGGCTGGCCGACTTCTTGCAGTGCAAGACCGAGACCCAGAAGCTCGCGGTGCCCAAAGTGCCCTGGGGCTGGTGGCCCAGCCAGCGCCCCGACGACGTCTACGCCACCGCCGCCGACGCCACGGCGCGGGCCGCGATGAAGCCGTGGGTCCGCCCCTCGGCCGCCTGGCCGCCCGACCCGGGCCTTCCCGGCGGACGGCCGGCCCGGCCGTCGTACGTGCAGATGGTGGCGCACTGGTGGAAGTTCGGCGTCGTGGTCGGCACCCCGTCCGCCGGCCTCTCCGAGTCCGAACGCGCCTCGAGCGTTCCGTGACCACTCATGTCGTCCTTGGAGACGGCCCGGCGGGGTGTGCCGCGGCATGCGCGCTGCGGCTCGCCAGCCACGACGTCGTGCTCGCCGGTCGCGGTCGAGTTCACCCGCCGGGCACGCTCGAGCTGCTCTCGGGCCGCGCGGCCTCCGCGCTGGTGACGCTCGGCTTGTACGACGCGGTCGTCTCCCGCGCCCTGCCCTGCCACATGATCGTCTCCCGGTGGGGCACCGCGTCGTACGACGAGCGGCCCTCGCTCCTCGAGCCCTTTGGCCACGGCTGGATCGTCGACCGGCACTGGCTCGACCCCCTGCTCCGCGCGCTGGCCCGCGCCGCCGGCGCCGTCCCAGGCTCCGGTGTCCCGACGGTGATCGCCACCGGCCAGAACGCCGCGGGAGAGTGGCGGCCCCTCGGCCCCGACCGGGTCACCCTCACCGCCGTCGTTCCGTCCCGGGAGGAGCTGCGCGGCCACCTCCTCGTCGAGTCCGCCACCACGGGTTGGTGGTCCGCCCTCGACGACGGCGTCCGCTGCGCCTTCTCCTGGACCGTTCCCGCCGGCCCCGGCCGCGCCGAGCTAATCGCGTCGTGGCGCCGAGCCCTGGCCGTCGGCCCGTCCGTGCTCCCCGCGGACCTCGACCACCGCGAACTGACCCTCCGCCCCTCCCGCAGCCGCCTCACGACCAATCTCGGTCCTGCACGCGTCGGCGACGCCGCCCTCTCCGTCGACCCGCTGTCCGGTCACGGCCTGACCCTGGCGCTTGAGGGCGCCGTCCGGTGCCTAGACCCCGACCACGCGGTCTGGCTACGAGGTCAGGCCGAAGAGCACGCCGACTCCGCGCGCTTGACCTACGCGTAGGGCGAACAGTCCCTCACGGTCCGGCCACCGGCCGGAGCCGGGAAGACGAGCGGATCCCGTTCTGGTCACGCTCCGCGTGAGGATCGGCTTGCGGGACGAGATGCACCAGAGCGTCGAGCGCAGGTTGGCCCGAGCTTGACAGTGATACGCGGCAGAACGGGGCAGGTCAGGCTGACACCTGGTCGTGCAGCAGACCCAACGGCCTCCCAGTGTTCTGTCCGGACAGGTTGGGCTCGCTAGTCGTGGGCGACCCTTGGTCACGGCATGCCGTGGCCAGTGGTGTCGAGCAGGGATGTGTACGAGAACTCGTGGATTCGCGTCCGCGAGGACTTCGTCGAAATGCCCGGCGTTGATCAAGGCATTCATGGCGTAGCGACGGTTCGGCAGCCCGCCGTCTTCGCCGTGGCGGCCAATTCGCCTTGACAGCGCGCGAAAGTCCCTCCCACCCAATGACGCGTCACCCTAGGCCCGGCCACTGGAGTTGTCGCCGAGGTCAGGGTTTGGCTTCCGCCTCGACGCTGCTCCTACCCAACTCCTCAAGCAGCGCGCGACGGTCAACCAGCCGCTCGAACCGGTAGCTAGGGCTCAGCAGGGCGACGAACTCGCCTCGAGCCGAAGCCACGGCGCGCACCCGGTCCGACGAGGACCATCCCGAGTTGTCGACCAGACAGTCGTCGGGTCGCACGACTGGCGCGAGGAAGCCGTCGGTGAGGTGGGCGGCCTCGATCCAGGACGCGTGCTCCCACGTCACCGGCCGGCCCGGCGCCTCGGGAAGCTGCAGCCAGCCGGCCGGCACGTCGGGCGGGATGGGCGACTGCGGTTGCCATTGCATCCTGCTCAGGAACCGTCGGGCCACGTACAGCGGATCGACTAGCGCGGTGCCTGACGCGACGCCGCCCCACCAATGGTCCACGTCCAGCGGTACGGCGGCCTCAACGGTCGGCGGGACCCGCAACGGATCCGCCCCCAATGCTCCGTCATCGACGAGCCGGCCGACCTGTTCCGCCTCGGTCTGCAGCCACGCCAAGCGGAGACGGGCGTCCTGTTGACCGAGCACGCGCACGAGATCCGACGCGTCCACGATGCCCAGGAAGGTCCGACTCGTGTCCCCCCGGGTAGCCACGAAGACGACGGCCTTTACGCCCTTCAATCGGCTGAGCAGGTAGGTGAAGAGGGAGAGCCTCGACGTGAGCCACTCCTGCCTGCCGTCGCTCTTTAGGTCAATCACGATGAAGTCGGCGCTTCCCGTCGCCAACAGCGTCTGTCGGAGGCTGTCGAAGTAGGAATCGTTGACGTCTTGGGCGATGACCAGCCCGCGCACGTCAGCGTCGGTGTGCCTGCTGCGCCACGGTGGCGACACCTCGGTCGCGACCGCGAGCTCGAAGGAGACCGCGAACACCGAGACGCCAGTGACCCTGCCGGCGATTGCACTGAGGAAATCGCCGATCTGGCGTCGCAGCACGACCCCCAGCGCCAAGATCGTGATGGGCCAGGCGAGGTGACCCACAAGCCCGACCCAGTCAGAGGAAGTCACCTGCTAAGTGTCCTACCGCCGAAGGCTGTTCGCCAGATCGTGTGGTGACATCCTGCCTGCGGCGCGAATGCACCCACAGGTGCTCCTGTCCGCGCAAACCGCTTCACTGATCTCGATGGCATCCAGCCCGACAGCTCGGAACGCTTCCTTGACCGCTTGGAGAGCTCCAATCGCGGACCCGCCCACGTTCCGCAAGCCGAACCGCCCGCGTCACTCCGGCCGTCCCTCGTCGACCTACGGTGAACGCTCGCCGTCTCCGGAAGGGGATCCAGTTGTGGTGAAGGTCGTGGCCCCGGTCTCGTCGGCCGTGGTTCGAGGCGGCCGGCGGATGACCGCAGCTGTGGCAAAAATGTGGCAGGACGCTCAGTCGCGACCGGTTGCAGCCAACCGTCGCCAACACATTTCCGCATGTCAGGCCTGCAATGCCAACGATGACCACTGACAGCTGCTGACCGTGCTGCGCTTTCCCTGGTACTGCTGATCGCCGTTGCGCGCTGAGGACGATGCGATGACTGATGGCTCGGCGAGTACCGGCGGCCTCCGCACCACGGCGGTCCGCAAACAGTCCGCAAGAAGTCCGGCCGAGGCCGATGGTCCCCGTCGACGACCAACGGACCAGTGACCGCGTTTTCGCAGGTCAGAGGCTGTTTTCCAGCGCTACTCGGCGATGCCCAACGACCACCGAAACCCCACGTGATCGTTCCGCTTCAACGTCTGACGGTTACGCATCGTCGCAGGGCAGAGGCCATTTAGGGTCTTCTGGAAGGCTCTCTGCCCGCACTCTGCCCGCAAAATCTGGGAGCACTTGCCGGGCGAGGCTCGACGCGGCCCGCCGGGTGCGGTCCTCTCCGGAGGGCCAGAGCTTCGCGTAGGTGTCCAGCGTGGTGCTCGCCTTGGCGTGCCCCAGAGCCCGCTGGACCGTGACGACGTCGCGGCCGTCCGCGATCAGCCCCGAGGCGTAGAAGTGCCGCAGGTCGTGCAGCCGGATCCCGGTCAGGCCGGCCTTGCGCAGCGTGGTCCGCCACTGGTGACCGATGGTGTTCTGGTGCGGCGGGTAGTCCTCGGCGCCCGCGAACAGCCGGTCCGAGACGTTCCCAAGCTGCTCGTGGTGGCGCAGGATGTCGGCCAGCTCGTCGGGCATCGGCAACGACCTCTCGGACCCGTACTTCGGGAGCCGGATCTCCACGTTCTGCTTGCCGGTCCGCTGCACCTGGCGCCGTACGTGCCGTTGGCGGCGAACGGCCGGAACCGCTCGCCGGCCACGTCGAGACAGCGAGCCACCTCACCGGGGGAGGGGATGGTGAGCGCCTCCGCCCGTCGACGCTGGCGGGGGAGCTTGACCCCGTCCGTGGGATCCACCCCGATCAACCGGTCTCGGACCGCGGCGCGGAAGACCGACCGCACGTTCACGAACCGGGTCTTGATCGTCCCCGGCGCCAGCGCCGCCCGGGATTCGGTGGCAGTCGCCATCGACTTCACTCAGGTCTCGACGTGCGTCGTGCGGATCTTGCGCAGCTCCATCAACCGGAATGACGTGCCCCGGACGCTAGGGCCATCGCCGCCTGGGTGTTCGAGGTCCAGACCTGACGAGCCGCTCAGCTCGCGAAGAACTGCTCGAACGTGACGCTCCCCGCCGACGAGTCCACCCAGGTGCCCGCATCGACCTTGCACAGCTCCTCGCGCAGCCACCGCTGAGCATCGACCTTCCGGTCGAAGTTCCGCTGGTGCTCGGTGTCCAGCTCCGGATGCCGATACCGCGCGCCAGCGCTCTCCTCGTCTGGTCACCGAACCGTTCGCCACGTTGCCTCCCAGCGTCGACTACGTCTGACACGAACGCGCGCGCCGGCAACGCCCTCACGCTCTACGAAGCTGTGGGCGATGCCGCGTCCAGCAGGGCTGTGGAGAACCATCGCTGCGACCCCTCACCACTTTGCTCACCATCTCGCTCACCAGTCGCCCGGTGCCCGGCAGATGACCGAACGCCGGCAACGGCCGTTGCCTTATCCGCTCAGCACGTCCGTCGAGAGCAGTCGAGAGCGAAAGGACACCGTCATGGAGAAGCTGCTACGCCTTCCCGAGATCGCGGCGATGACCGGGCTACCCGAGAACACCCTCCGCTTCTGGCGCCACCAGGGAACAGGCCCACGATCGGCCCGGCTCGGCAGGAGGGTCGTGTACCGCGAGCGCGACGTCATCGACTGGATCGACCAACAGTTCGACTAGTAGTGCGCGGGCCAGCGCTGCCCGCAGACTCCGCATCCCGATCGGACCGGCGCGTCATTGACCGGTGCTGGCCCGGGGCACGCTCGACAGATCCGTCGGCCTCTGGGGCGCCCTATCCGCCCACTATGGGGCAGGTCCGGTGTCGCCAATTCGTGCGGCAGACCCGACCTCTAATTCTGGCTCCACTGTCCGTCCTCTCAGACAGACTGCGAGCATGAACGACATCGTTCCGTGGCTCCTCGGCCCAGCGGGCATCGTGCTCGGCTGGTGGCTCAACCAGCGAACCTTGCGCGGGAACGCGGAACGACAGGTCCAGCAGGCACACGAGGCCTCCGAGCGGCAGCGAGTTCTTGACGCCGTGGCCCTGGCCCGTGACACCGCCAGCCTGATCCGCTCGCTCTTACACGGGATCCACATCAAGGCGCAGTACCGCCAGGCACCTCACGGCTTCACCGAGATGATGGACGAGTTCAACCGCACCCGAGACGCGTACCGGAACGCCGTGCTCGCGCTCCGCATCCTTGGTCCCTCGTGGTCGGTCGAAGGGGCTGAGCGCCTTGACGTGGAGATCAACAAGTTCGCGGAACTGGCGTTCACCATGCAGAAGGGCATCAAGAGCGAGCACATGACCGCCGTCAACTCTGGCCTCCCCGAGTTGGACCGAATGCTCCGGGAGTACATCGCAACCGTAAGCGAGCACTACAACGCCGCGCCCGCAGAACTTCCGCCGCAGCCGGACATGGAGACAGAGGGACGCTGGAAGCCGATAGAAGGCTGACCGCTCAGCCGACGCGAGGCTCAGCGTCGCTGAGGTCGGTCTGCCAGTAGCCCTCATTCATCCTGCGGATGTGGTCCGCGTCCACGTACGCACCGGGCGGGAGCGCGCGCTGGACCTTCTCCACGATGTCGGAGTTGTGCATCGCAATCGAGGTCTGGCCGACGATGTGCACGACCTCCCAGATCGCGGGCTCAACGATCTCCCACAACTCGTCCTCGGTCATGCCGCCGTCAGCCGCTCACCCAGTAGGAGAAGTGGCCCGCGTCGTCGTCGATGGTGACCCGGACCGCGTGCTGCCGACTCTTGTCGCCCATGAAGATGCCCTTGCTGAACCACACGGTGCAGTCGCTGATCGACCCGGCCTTCATAACCACGGGCTCGCAGTCTGCACGTGTCGCGGACTTGTAGAACTGGTTGCTGCGCAGGGCCGTTACGAGTTGGTCCGCCAAGTCCTCGCCGCTCAACTCCTGTTCCGAGGACCCTGCCGCATTGCAGGCCGATGTGACGACGCACAGCGCCACCGCAGCCACCGCAACCCGTCCCCCGCTCACGCGGCGAACGATAACGACGAAGCGCGGGGCGCGAAGCAAAACTGGCAACCACTCGGCGGCGGGACGCCCCCCAACCAGCTTCGGAAAGAAGCTCCTCAGTCCTTCGGGCGACGGACGCTCTCGCGAGCGGCTTCGAGCAAGCGTTCCGCTTGTCCCCGCAAGACCTGCATGTCAGGAGCGAATCCGTCTAGGACCTCACTCTCAGCCTTCTCTCGCTGCTCCCATACGGACTTCCAGCGTTCGTAGTCCGTCCTGATGTCGACCTCGCGGAGTCGATCCCATAGACGGTCCCAACGCCGACCCAAGCCCTCCTTGACTCCCCCGCCATTCATCGCCTTGATGAGTGAGGTCAACTCATTGCGGCAGGTCGAGGACGCGAACGCGTCCACTGCTGCCCGGTTGGCTGTCAGCGCATCCAACAGGCGTGAAAGACCGAAGGCCAACCACTGGTCCGACTCACCCTCGGGGTCGGGTGCCTCGATGAGTTCTTCACAGGTCTCGATGACGACGAACAACGCCTCCGACTTCTTGTCCCACACACGCCGCTCGAAGTCGAGGTCGGACTCATGCTTGCGCTGTCGCTCGCCGGTGAACACGTTGGCTGCGATGGTGAGGGCGGCGAGACCAGCCGACGAGACGACCGAGACTGTGGCAATGTCGACCATGCGCGCGAGTCTCCCAGTGTCGAGCGAGCCGCACAGGGGATTGAACGTTGGGGATCCGCGCTGAGAGGTTCGTGCCGCCTGTCGGCGGTGGCGGTTAGGGTCGCGGCCGTGGACGACATCGTGGAGCAGTTGACCTCGCGGGATGCTGCCCTGCTCACGTGGATTGGCGTGGCGGTTCTGCTGATCGTCTGGTCGATGATTCGCGGCGGCGAAGTCGGCCAGAGCGTGGTCTCCGTGATCAGAGCCTTCTTCGCACCGAAGGTTGTAGGGATGGTGGCCCTTGTCGCCGCGTGGCTGGTCCTGGTTGTGTACCTCGCGGCATGTATCGGGCTATGGAACTCCGAACTGCTGAAGGACACGATCGTCATCGTCATCGTCGGCGCGTTCATGGCCGGGTTCAAAGCACTCGCTGTCATGGAGGGCAAAGCGACGATGCGGCAGGAGATGAGCTCCATCGTCGCCCTCGTGGTGGTGCTTCAGTTCGTGGCGAACTTGCGGACCTTCCCGTATCTCGTCGAGTTGATCATTGTGCCAGTGGCGGTACTCCTCGGCGGGATGCAGGCCGTCGCCAACCACAGCGACGAACACCGTGCTGCGCGCCCGGTCATCAACGGCATGATCGTCGTGTTCGGCCTCAGCATCTTCGCTTGGTCGGTCTACCGAGTGGCTTCGTCGCTCGGCTCGACCGAGTGGGGCACGGTCGGAATGTCGTTCGCACTAGCGTTCTGGCTGCCCGCCGCATTGCTACCGGCCATCTACGTTGCCGCGCTGGTGATGCAGTACGGCAAGACGATGACGATGATGAAGTTCGTGCGCTCGCCGTCATTGGGCGCTCGGATGGATTTCTACCTGCACCACGGCGTCAGCCTGCGACGGCTGAACGCGTTCGCTCGCACCCGCGGACGCGTGCACGAGTACGCCCGAGCAGAAAGCCGTGACGATCGACTCGCAATCCTCCGCTCCCCCGCCGATGGATGACCGCTCGTGCCGGCGGCATTCAACGAGCGCAAACCATCTATCATCTCGACTCGACGCACCTAAGTCGGCGGCCATGGATAGGCCCTCCGAGGGTAGGAGTTCACCGCCTCGGCCAGCGGGTTGTAGGTCTGTAGCCACTCGCCGTCGGCCATATACCGCCACGACTCGGCCACGTCGTCAGGGACCTCGACTTCGATCATCCAGCCTCGGCCCGACCCCGTGAACGTCCACTCGGGAGTGTCCCCGAACCAGACGTGACGTGCCGAGGGAGGCCCAGCCCGGTACGACGAGCGAGTGACCACCCGTGTAGTAGTCACCGAGGTTGTCTGGACGCGGATGCCCTGCGGGAGACCAGACGCGCGTCATACCACCGCTCAGCGGACGCCGACGGTCGGGACGTGAGGACTAGCGTCGATAGGCCCAGGCTCCCGGTCGCGTTGACGGCGGGCGAGGCCGGACAGAAACAGGCCGCCGCGAGGTGGCCCCATGTCAGGCACGACCGCACTCCTGCCCTTCCGACCGATGGAGATGTCCCCAGCCCAACTGGCGGCGGTCTCCTACCTTGCCCGCTACTCCGGACACACCCACCGGCTGTACGCCTTCCAGCTACGACGCTGGTTCAACTGGTGCGAGAACAACGGGCTTGACCCACTGCAGGAGATTCAGCGCGCTCACATCGAGCTCTACATCCGCCACCTCGGCAACTCGGGACTGATGGACTCCTCCGTCGTCACGATGATGCACGCGGTCCGAGGCTTCTTCCGGTTCGCGCACATCGACGGGCTCATCGCTTCCGACCCAGCCGTCTACGCAAGACTCCCGAAAGTTCACCGCGACGAGTCCCGAACCCAGGGACTGGACCGGCTCGAACTCATCCGGTTCCTCCAGGTCGCCCAGACACTGACGGTTCACCACGGGGCATTGGCCTACCTGCTCGGCATCAACGCCCTCAGAGCATCCGAAGCCGCAGCCGTGCGGATCGAGGACTACGCCGAGACCCTCCGAGGCCACCGCGTGCTGCACCTGGTCGGCAAGGGCAACAAGCCCGCCACCATGCCGATCACCGTGCCGGTCCTCCGGGTGTTGGAAGCCTGTCGCGGCCAGCGAACCGCCGGACCACTCATCCTTCGACCAGTCTCGGGGAATCCGATAGACCGCCGCGACGCCTACCGAATGGTCACCCGAATCGCGAAGGTCGCCGACGTCCCGCGCCACATCAGCCCGCACTCCCTGCGGCACGCCGCTATCACCAACGCCCTCGACGCAGGAGTCCCACTTCGAGACGCCCAAATCCTGGCTCGGCACGCCGACCCGCGCACGACTGAGCACTACGACCGCGCCCGCGGCAACCTCGATCGGCACGCGGTCCATTTCTTGACTGCCTACGTCGCCGGGGTGTGAGCAATCCAGCTCAGCTTCGCCCACAAAGACGCAATGGGGTTCTCCGCTGCTGGGCGGCTGGGTCCGTGCCCGTTGACCTCCGTAGGGGGCAGCAGTTCACTGGATGGTCCACACCATTTCCGAGGGAGGCAGCATGTCCGGCAAGGTGGTGCACTTCGAGATCCCGTTCGACCATGGCGACCGGGCTCGGAAGTTCTACGGCGACACATTTGGCTGGCAGTTCATGCAGGTGCCCGAGATGAGCTACACGATGGTGATGACCGGTCCGAGCGACCCCGAGAAGGGTCCAACGGAGCCCGGCTTCATCAACGGGGGGATGTTCGAGCGAAGCGGGGAGTTCGCAGGCAAGGGACCGAACATCGTGATCGACGTGCCGAGCATCGACGAGGCGTTGCGCAAGGTCGAGGCGGCAGGCGGGAAAACCGCAAAGGAAAGGACGCCGGTCGGGGAGATGGGGTTCGCCGGCTACTTCACCGACACCGAGGGCAACCTGCTCGGGCTCTGGGAGAACGCCTGAGCACTGCCGCGTCCCAGACCCGCTCTCAGGCCGGGCGCACCCGAGCGTCCGGACCGGGGAAGCACAGCGCCTCGTGTCCGTCCGGCCAGCGCACCAGGAACGGCGGCTGCCCGTCCGCGCCCTGTACCTCGATGATCTCTCCCTCGCGACGGTGCTGCTCCGCCGAGTTGCTCTCCACCAACAGCAGATCGCCGACGTTCGCCCTCATGGCTCCTCCTCGTGCCGTTGCCCCCACGATGCGCCTCGATTGCCGCGGGGACAACTGCCGTGACCAACACAGCACCTGCCTCGCCTGCTCGGATTGGCGAACGGTCTCAGCAGAACAAGCTGTGGTTCTTGATCAGCAGCTCGCCATGTCGAAGCGGATCTCGCGGTGCACCCGTCGCCGGCCGAGCCCCACCCACGAGGGTCGGGGTCTGTTGCACGAACGGGTCCCTTTTCGCCGTCTGTCGGTTACCTCGGGACCTCCGGGTTGGCCAGGTGCGCTCGCGACCTGTCCTGATCATCGGCGCCGCCATCACCGGGGACACTGATTGCATGGTGCACGGTTCCGAGGAAACCGTCGGGTTCCGGCTCTGGCCGCCGGTAGCGATCGGCGCACCCCTGTTCGTCGGCTGGCTGGCCACGTCGTTCTGGGGTGACCCGGTCGGGCTCAGTGGGTGGCGGATTCCGCTCGGCTGGGCGCTGGTGCTGTTGTTCGTCGGGTGGAACGGCTGGTCGCTGTGGCTGTTCCGCCGGCACGAGACCGGGATGCTCCCGGGGCAGGCCACGCACGCGATGATCGAGGAGGGGCCGTACCGGCTCTCCCGCAACCCGTTGTACGTCGGCATGCTCGCGCTCTACCTCGGGCTGGCCTTGCTGGCACCCACGTCTTGGGGGCTCGTGATGTTCCCGGCGGCGGTGTTGCTCGTCCTCTGGGGCGCGATCCGTCCGGAGGAGCGATTCCTGCACGAGCGCTTCGGTGCGCCGTACGACGACTACACGCGACGGGTACGTCGCTGGCTGTGACCCGCCGGCGAGGTCACGAAAGGTCCAACGCTCGCCCTGACCTGTGTGCAAGCCGGGTGCCTCGCAAGGTGCGTCTATCCACCGCGAGCCGGACGCAATGATCTGTCGATGAGCGGTCCTTCGGAACCCTGCGCAGGGAGACCGCGTCCTATGGGTATGAAGGCGACGGCCCGGGTGGGTTCCGCGGTACTCGCGTGCGGGATTCTCACTGCGTGCACAGGCCCAACCGGCACGACCGAGGGCGATGACTGCGTCAGCCACGGAGCGAGGCACTGTCGCGTCGGTGCGGACGCAGGCTCGTGGGCCCGACGTCGGTGCGGGCGACCAGCACGCCGTGCGCGTGGTAGACCTCCTCGACCGGAACGGTCGTCGTTTGGCTCAGGTCGACGTCTGGCGCACCGATGGCAGGGCCTGGCGTGCTGGCGTCTGGAGCCAGTGCTTCGATTGACGTCCGCGATGGTCCTGGGACCAGTTCACAGTCAGCACCTCGCGCCCAAAGCCGGCGTACGTCACCGCCCTGATCCGCCGCGACCCATGCGCTCACGAGCCGCGTCCTACCACCGCCAAGCGGACACATGGATCTGCCGACAGGCGCGCATTGCCCGGCTGACCCAAACCTGCGCCGAGCCTGTCCGCTCAGCGCGGCTTCAATGGTGCGAAGCGCTCACGCCACAAGCCGACGCAGCGGTAGACGATGAGCGCGAGACCTGCGAGGAAGTACGCACTGCCAAGCACTCCACCGACAGTGATGCCGTTGCTCCAACAGTCCCAGGCGAAACGCCCGGCTAGCCACATGGTCCATCCAACAGGCACGAGCAACGCCAAGCCCGCGAGAGTCTGCGGCCATGACGGTCGTCGTGGAACGGTCACGGGGTCGCTCATGCCCGAAGCCTGGGCCGTTGGCGCTCAGGAGTGGCGGGGCATTCCGACGCGCGCTGCGTTGGGCCGTAGCGTGCGCTCGGCGACGCACGCATGTGCCGCGATTCGATCGCGGACCGCCAGCGCCATTCCGTAGCCGCGAACCGGACACACAAATCTGCCGGGAAGCGCGAGCGATCGACCATCACCGAGATCCGTGAGGCGCTGAGCTGACGTGGGCTACCGCATCGAGCCAGCGACCCAGCTGCCTATTGCCGAAGGCCCGCTGAATCGGGCGTAGGGCTAGTGGTACCTCGACAGAGAACGTGTACGTCAGGATGCAGTCCGCGCCGTCGGCCCGGAGGCGAGCGTCTTGAGAGCCACGGGTCCGTCCGTTCCAACTGACCGCGACGACGTGCCGCTCGCCGGGCACAACGTCAGTGACCTGGAGGCGCATGGTCGGTCGGCCGCGCATCGCCAGCTCGTAGCCCGAATCCAAGGTTCCAGGTTCGCCCCACTCGCTGACGAGGTGAACGCGAGGCTCCACGACCGGTTGCTGGCTCGGCGTCGAAAGCACCGACCACACGGCCATCGTCGGTGCGTTGATCCGAATCTCGCGCGTGATGCTTACGACGGACACGGCTGGGACCCTAGCGAATCCGTCCGTCCGCACTTGCCACTGCGAGTGCGTTTCGAGGGTACGTCTTAACGGCTCCCTTCTGTTGTCAACCGGTCGCTTTGAGGTCTGTCCTTGCTCGGGTCTTCCGG
>NZ_BAABKN010000035.1:0-5396 GCF_039543845.1 Nocardioides endophyticus
TACGGAAGCACGAGTGGCCTCCAATCCGCCGGCCGAATCAACCGCAGTCATTCTGGGCGGGAAGCTCGCGAGATAGGAAGTCCTGAACTCCGTGGACCCACGAGCAAGGTCACTCGAGCCGACGCACCGTCATGACCTCGCCCGCGAATTCGGAGATCGCGCCGTACCGAACGTGGTCGCCGGTGCGTGGTGCGTGGAGGATCTTGTCGCCGCCGACGTAGATGGCGACGTGGTGCGGGCGGCCGGCGCCGGGGTAACCGAAGAAGATTAGGTCGCCGGGTTGCTTGTCGGCCCAGGCGATGCCTTGGCCGATGCGGATCTGGTCGCCGGTGTAGTGGGGGAGTCGGATGCGGCCGCCCGAGGCTTGGTACGCGGCGAACAGGACAAGGCCAGAGCAGTCGAAGCCGCCGCCGGTCGGCCCGTCGAAGTTGCCACCGCCCCAGACGTAAGGCTTCCCGATCTGCTCGGCGGCCGCGGCGATGAGCGCGCTGGGGAAGCCGGATGGCAGGTCCGGTGGCCGTCCGGCGCCCGTCTCCGTGCACTCGAGCCCGCTGCTCAGCGAGACTCCGCTGAGCACGGCCAGGATCTTCTCGGCGATCGGCTGGTTGACGGCGTACCTGTCTGGATAAGCGGAGACCTGCACCGCCTGGGCTGCTGCGCCAGGGGCCATCGTCTCCCAGTCATTGATGTCGAGGAGGCCGCGCGGCGAGCCGTGGTTCGGGCCGCTGGGTCCGCCGTAGAAGGCGCGAGAGGACCAGACCGGGTCCATGAGGTTCGGAACGCTGCCCCAGCCCGCAGCGGGACGCTGCTGGAAGAGACCTACCGAGTCGTGATCGCCGCCGTTGCCGTCGTTCGGGAGTTCGGCCGACTCTGGGTAAGCGCCGATGTTGGAGAGAACCCTGATGGAGGACTCGGTGAGTGCGGTCATGATCGCGATGAGTTGACCTCGGGCCGGAATCTGCTCGGCTTTGCCGACGGCGATGATCGTGGCCGCCCGGGTGAGTTGCTGGCTTCGGAGCACCACGGACTCGCCGTACGCATTGACTGCGGTCAGGCTCGACGGGACGGGGCCCGAGACGCCGAGACTTCCGGTCTCGTGGCTGTCCCACATGCAGCTGCCCGACCCGGCGGATGCGGGGCTGATCAGTGTTGCGACGCCGAGGACTGCGCCGCCAGGTGCGAGCAGTACGGCGGCCGCTGCGCCTGCCACGAACACCGTCATCCCCACGCCCTGCTCACCTCATCGGGTTGTCGAGCTGGGAAAGGCGTAGGACGCGACAACGTTCGAAGGAGGGCTGGCAGGCGACGAAGACCGTGAAGGCGACCGGGTACGACGATTCCTCGACCTCGCCGTTCCATTCGCCGACGCGATGACGAGTCCCGGTGATCGTCACCGCCGTCGTGCCGGGGCGGAGTTGGCCGTGCGGTTGGTCAACAGCGGCGGCCCAGGAGTCCGGCACGTAGGCGTCCTGGATCTCGAGCGATTGCGCCACCTCCATCGCGCCGAGGTCGAGCCACTGCTCGACTGTCGGCAGGTAGGTGGCGACGTCATCGAGCAGGCCGGGTGTCTCCTCGCCGGACGGATCGGCATCTGCCAGGACCTTCGCGGTGTAGTCGGTCGGGAGAAGACCTGAGCTGGTGTCCCACTCGAAGAGCGACGCGGCGACCGCACGGGCGTAGACGATGGGATCGGTGGTGTGGGGGAGCGAGCGTTCGTGAGGCGTGATCGCAGGGTCGACGGACTGGCTACGCACCTCGATACGCACTGACCGATCCTCAGGCCGCTTGGCGTTGGTGCCCCCCGGTCCTCGCATCAGCCCGTAGATGCTGACGGCGGCGGTGATCAGGGCGAACCCACAGACGACGAGGAGCACGATCTGGCGGCCGGTGAGTTTCGACATCGG
This sequence comes from Nocardioides endophyticus, assembly GCF_039543845.1. Taxonomy (NCBI): domain Bacteria; kingdom Bacillati; phylum Actinomycetota; class Actinomycetes; order Propionibacteriales; family Nocardioidaceae; genus Nocardioides; species Nocardioides endophyticus. The sequence continues at coordinate 1,905 of NZ_BAABKN010000035.1, forward strand.
GGACTCCCGGAGATGGGTGACAGGGCGTCGAGTAGGTGCGCGGACTACGCCGATGTCGCGGTGTGGCGCCGCGCGGCGATGAGCTGGTCACGGAACGCGATCGTCGCGGTCACGACGCGGTCGAACCGCTGCCAGTCCTCGCGGGTGAGCCGGGCGGCGAGCTCGTTGACGTCGTACATCTCGGTCCAGCCGTCGAGCTCGGTCCAGGTCAGGATGAAGGAGCGGACGCTGCGGAAGTGGCTGGTCGAACCCTGGTTGCGCTTGAGGTTGTTCCGTCCCTTCTCCCTCCCTTCGTGCTGGGCGCGCTCCAGAGCTTCGCGGGCAAGACGAGCGAGGTCAGTCTCGGCGTCGGGCTGAGGCTCCTGGGTCTTGTCGAAGGCTTCCTTGACCTGGCGGTAGAGCGGCTTGACGGGCTCGCCTTCTTCGATTTTGCGGAGCGCGTCGTTGGCCATGGCGCGGATCTCGGGAGGGGTGGCCTTACGAGAGGCCCAGTCCATGAGGGCGCAGACCCGTTCATGGGTGTTGTACGACGCCGTGCCGGTGATGGCCACGGCCGCCTGCCGCCGAGCGGAACCGGTCTCTCCTGGTCCTGCACCGGGTGCATGACCGGAGTCTTCGGCGTTGTTTGAGTTCCCGAACTGGGTGGTCTGCTTCCGGAGCTCGGCCTCCTCGGTCCCGATCGCCTTGAGCTCGCGGTAGAGCGCGGCCTTTTCGAGCTCGCTCAGGGGCTTGTGGAGCTCGTTCTCGTCCTGCTGTGCGAGCAAGCCTTCGAGCTTGCCGGAGATCCCGGAGCGGACCCAGACCTTCATCGAGTTCCACCCCAGGCGGCGGACGGCTTCGAGCCGGCGCCATCCGCAGACGAGGACGCCCTCGGGCGTGATCGTGATCGGTTGCAGCAGGCCGACCCGTTCGATGGACTCCATGAGCTTCTTGATGTCGCCGGGATCCTTGCGGTGACGGACGCCGACCACGATGGCGTCGATCGCTCGGTCGAGCTCGATGTGGCCGCGGGTCTCAGGCATGGATTCGGGCCGGTCGAGGCGCGGTCTGGCTGATGTCGTAGACGAGCAGGTCGTCGTCGAGCAGCTCGGTGATCGGATGGCCAATCAGCAGGCGCAGCAGCACGCCGTGGCCATCCGAGGTGCAGGCTTCGTCCGGGTTGGGGTTGCCCAGGACGATCCGCAGGACCGTCGTCCACGCGTCCTGCTCGATGTCGAGGAGGGCCCGAGCGGTCTGGTCGCGTCGCAGCGCGGCGTGGGTCGTCGACCGGCTGCCTGACTCGGCGAGGCGGGCGGCGATGTAGTCAAGCGCGCAGGTCGCGGTGTCGCGGGGCCAGCCGAGCGCGGCGAAGAGATCGATGGCGGTCTCAATCGCCTCGAACGCTCCGGTCGGAGGCGTCTCGTCCGGGCTGAACGGCTCGACAGCGAGCGCGGGCAGGAGGTTCGGGAGGTCGGCGTCGGTGTCGCAGAAGCGGCGGACGTCGTGGTGGCGAGAGACCTCCGGATGACGTGCCTGGTGAACCGAGCACATCAGGCCAGCGGCGCGTTCTTCGGCGATGAGGGTGACCTTCACCGCCTGCGTGACGACGGCCCAGGGATCGATCGCTGTCCGCACGGCGTAGGTGCGCATCGCCTCGAAGGCCGCCGCGGCGCCGGCACTTGGGTCGCAGCGGTGCTTGATCGCGAGCGCCTCGTACTTGCGGGCGGTGAAGAGCATGAGGTCGCGGGCTTCGGGGTCGGTCTCCCACGCGCGGGGTCCGGACACCCGAAGTCGCACGAGCAGACGGCGGAGCCCTCTTGGGGTCGTGAATGAATGGCTCACAGTTGGAGTCCTTCCTGGCGGCTCACCGGGGGAGTCGGTGCGGGTTTGTGTGGGAGGCCACGGTTGAGCGCGCGGGTGGTCGTCGCCGGAGTACGACGGGCACGTCGGATCAGCTCGGCCTGGCGGTCGATGCCGCGCCCGACCATCGGGGAGGCGTACGCCGCGAGGTCGGTCGGGCGGACCCAGGCGATGCCCTTGGTGGGAGCTGCCGGGCTGGTCCTGCGCAACTCGAGTGACGGGTCGCGATGACGGGCGAGGAGGCTGCCCGCGTCCTCGGATGCAGGGTTCGCGGCGGGCAACTCCGGCAGTCGGTGGCCGTGGCGGCGGTACTCGGCGTGCGTATTCACAGCTGGATCACCTCACTCCGTTGAGTAGGGCCTAGGCCGCTTCCGGGGCCGAGGCGGGACGCGACCCGAAAGGCGGAGTCGATCGTCGATTCGATCTCGCGATCGGGGAGGCCGGCGTGCTGAGCGGCTGGCATCAGATAGCTGAGCACCGTCGCGTGGTTGTGACGGTCCTCGACCATGCGGCACGAGGCCCAGAACAGGGTTCGGTTGCGACCGCCCTCTGGTGTCAGTGCGACAGTCCGTGCCAGAGCCTCGGGGCTGTACCCGTTCGCGGGTAGGGACGGCGAAGCCGGCGCTGGGGCTCGTCGCGGTGGTTCCAGGAACTTGCGCAGCTCGCGGGCGTCGACGGGCCTCGCCGGCTGGGTGGTGACAGCGATGACGTCGTACGTCTTCGTGACGCCGTCGATCTCGACTTTGGACGGGGGCGCGATGACGTAGCCGCCGTCACCGCGGAAGTCGACGTGTACGGAGGGGACCTGCCAGGATCGCTGCTCCTGATCGGCAGCGGTCGGGAAGTAGGCGTGGACGCCGCCAGACGGGGTGCGGACCATCCAACCCCAGCTGTCCGCGAGACCTGCGGCTCGGGCACGCTCGAACGCCGCGAAACCACTGCCGCCAGGGTGGACATCGACGTCGACAACGAGGAAGCCGGTTCTGCTCCCCGTCGGAATGCCGATGTTCGCGTCGGGCGTGCGCTGCCACCACTGGTGGACGACTCGCGCTGACGAGGTGGCATCGTGGAACCCGCTGGGCGTCAGCGGCCGCTTGCCGCCCGGGACGCACGGGAACACCAGCATTCCAAGGTTCGCATAGCGGATCGCGGCAGCCGCCAAGTCCGGTTCGGCGGCGACGCGCTGCATTGTTGAGACGGTCCATTGAGGCATGGGGTCTTCGGGGTCGTACATGCCGATGAGAGTGATGTGGCAGGTTCCCCGGATTCCGGGGAACCACGAGGGGGGAGCTGAGGGGGGAACCTGCGTTTCCGCAGGTCAGCAGGTACCCCTAAGTCGTCGGCCGCTCAGCGATCAAAGAGATCGACGGGATGCCAGCGGCGATGGTCGAGCGCTTACCCGGCAGCCAATGTGGGTCGGGCCTCGTGGGCGAGTCCATTGGCATCCTCGTAGTCCCATAGTGCCCACTCGTATCCGGCGATGTAGGCGTTGTCGGCGTCGAGATGCTCGGCGAGCCAGCGGTGCCCGGCTTCGGTGGAACCTGTCTGCAGGGACCCGGTCCGACCGGCGTCGTAGCCGGTCATGTAGTGCTGTGGCGAATTCAATCGGTTGTTGCAACTGGACTGATTCTGGAAGAGGTTGCGGGTCATGCC